>CAJCCX010000117.1 GCA_903961015.1 uncultured bacterium | reverse complement strand
GAGCAATCGGCAGAGCACTTCCATCGTCACGCGCGCTGCTGCTTGCGTGGTGCGACGACGAGGACTGTTGGCAGCGTCGCAGTACAAACGGTCTTTCGCGGCGGCACAGAAAATCGCAGAGAGCGTCTCGTTGCAGAAATTAAAAATCGCAAGATGGACTTTACGGAAGTCATATGCGGCATATCCCGCTCGAGCTTCGGCTTCGAGATGTGCGAGTTCGCCCATCAGCCATCCGCAGAGAGATTCTGGCGGTGCGCCAAGCGCAAGTGCGCGAACTTCTTCATCGCTCCACGCCGGTGCATCAAAGAGATTTGACAGCAGAAAACGTAGTGTATTTCGCACTTTTCGGTACGAATCACCTGCCACCTTGAAGTAATCCAAGTCGATTCGAATGTCGCCGTCGTATGCCACGCCAGAGACCCACCAGCGCGCGACCTCGGCGCCGTAATCCTTCAGCAGAGTGTCGACTTCTAATGCGTTGCCCAAACTCTTACTCATCTTGCGACCATCTTTGTCGACTAAGAAACCGTGAGTGACGAGCGCATCAAATGGCGACTTGCCAGTCACGCCAAGCGCGGGCAGCAGCGACAACTGAAACCATCCTCGGTGTTGATCGGATCCTTCCAAATAGAGCGAGCTTGGAAATCCAACGCCGCGCTGTTGCATGACAGAATGCCACGACGATCCTGCTTCAAACCAAACGTCGAATATGTCTTGCATCTTTGTCAGCGAAGCGATATCCAAACCCTTGGGCGCATCAGAATCTTTCGATGCGTCATATGCGGCAAGCAATTCTGCTGGCGGCAGCGTGAACCACGCATCGCTGCCTTTGGTCTTTACGCACTGCGCGATCGCGCGCACGCTGGCGGCGGTCATGAAGACGCTTCCATCTGCTTGACGGAATGCGGGGATGGGAAGTCCCCACGAACGCTGACGGCTGATGCACCAATCAGGCCTGCTTTCAAGCATTCCGCGAAGTCGATTACGCCCCCACTCTGGGAAAAACTTGACTGTTTTGTTGACGGCTTCAAGCGCCATCGCTCGGAGCGATGTGGGTGCGGGTGAACCAGCGGGTTCGCCTGAACCTGCGGTTGCGCTCGCGCCAGCAGGAGTTCCTGCAGCTCGATCGACTCCGATGAACCACTGTTCGGTTGCGCGGAAAATTACTGGCGTGCGACTGCGCCAATCGTGTGGATACGAATGAGTGAATTGCAGCGCGTGCACCAAGTGACCACTCGTGCGCAAATGCTCGATGACCAATGCATTGCCATCCCAAACGACTTTGCCTTGCAGCCACTGCGGAGCAGTCTCGTCGAATGTTCCATCATCACGAACGGGGCAATAAATTTCTAGACCTTCTCGCAGACCCGTGCGGTAATCATCATCGCCGTGACCTGGAGCAGTGTGCACCAATCCAGTTCCATCTTCCATCGTGACATATTCCGCAGCGACGATGCGACTGGTTCGGTCGCAGAATGGATGGCGATATTCAAGACCCACAAGCGCAGATCCGAGGGCTTCTGCTTTCTTGCTGACCGCAGTCGCGCCAACAACAGCGACCACTTTGTCGAGCATTTCTGCTGCGACGATCGTCAGTGCGCCATCCATTTCGACGAGCGCGTATTTATGTCTTGGATGCACGGCAATTGCGAGATTTGCAGGCAAAGTCCATGGAGTCGTCGTCCAAATCATGAACGATGGTTTGCATTCGCACTCGATGCCGAAGGCTGCGTCCACTTTCGATGTGTCCGCGGCTTCGAAGTCAACATAGATCGAAGGATCGACGCGATCTTCATATTCCAACTCCGCCTCTGCAAGCGCGGTCCGATTTGCAATCGACCAGTGCACAGGTTTCAATTGGCGAAAGACATATCCCTTTTCCAATAGCCCTGCGAAAACTTCCAGCGTGCCAGCTTCATATTCAGGCTGCATCGTGAAATATGGATTCTCATAATCCGCCAGCGTCAAGAGTCGCTGCATTTGTGCGGCTTGCGTCTTGATGAACTTCGCTGCGTATGTCGCACACTCGCGGCGAATCGCCATGCGCCGATGTTCGTCGGAAAGCGTTTCGAGTTTCGCGGCCTTGCCACTTTCAACCAAGCCAGTCATCACGCGATGTTCGATGGGAAGTCCGTGACAATCCCATCCAGGAACATAATGACATCCGCGACCTTCCATGATTGCGCTGCGCACAACAAGGTCTTTCAAGACTTTGTTCAAGAGATGGCCAACATGGATCGAACCATTTGCATACGGCGGGCCATCGTGAAAAACAAACTTCGGCGCGTTCACGCGTGATGCAGTAATCGCCGCAGCAACACCCTGCTTCTGCCAACGGGCAAGTGTCGCAGGCTCCGCTTGAGCGAGATTCGCCTTCATCGGAAATGCAGTCTTAGGAAGATTCAGAGTGGTCTTGTAATCGCGTGTGTCGCTCATTGTTATGTTTGGGAGTGTAATGGAGTGGGTGGAAACTTCGCCGCATAGCGATTTGGACCTCATGCCGCGTTATACACTTGCGTCATGCCCATCCAAACACTTGCGGATGGAACCATGTACTGGGGAATACCCTCATGAACTTGGTGAGTGGGAGCCCACTCACTGCGCGATGGCACGATCAACTTGCTCCAACCTGTGCTGCACTTTTTATCATTGGTTCGCTTGCGACTATTCCTTACGCGGCACCGCCGGCTACTTGGTATATGGTGCTTCTCGCCATAGTCGCAGCATTTGTTGTCTTCTGCGGCAGATTTGATCGAATGAAGCGATGGGAAAGCGTTGTGATTTGGCCCATTTGGGTTCTGCTGGGAGCATGGGGAATTTCAATTGCAACATCTGGTGCACCAGAAATTTCTATGTTGCGCTCTGCCAGCATGTTGTTATTTTCAATCCTCTTCATTGCCGCTCAGATCGCCGGATGGAATGAAAGGGCTCTTCGAACTGTCATTATTGGAATCGTGGGAACAATGCTTGTTTGTGTCCTTGATCTCGCATGGCAAAAATGGACTGGAAGATCTCTGATACAAGGGCTTGATGCCGCCTCTTCCGCCAATGCTGGAAGTCAGGGCAATCGAAATGATCTAGCGGTTGTAAGCGTGCTTCTTCCTTTCTCTTCCGTCTTGATTCGTGGTGGAAATGGACTATTTCTTTATCTGATATTGGCCGCCGCTTCGTCACCTGCATGGATCCTCAGCGCGTCACGTCAAACTGGACTCGGCTGGGTCATTGCGGTCATAGGACCATTCGCTGCTCGCACCAGTCGTCGGATTGCGTTTGCCTTTTCTGGGATCCTGTTGGCAATTTTTCTAGTCGTGGTGGCAAGTTCCGCATCTCTCCAACAGCGGGCGATTCAAACATGGCGAGGTGGACTTGCAGAACGACAAGAAATTATTGCCTTTGGTGCTCACCTCTTCTGGCAACATCCGCTCACAGGAGTTGGGACTGGAATGTATGGAGCGCACTATCGCGATGCCGCAATCAAGAATTGGAGTTGGAATGGCAGAGCTTTGCCAAAAGTAGGGATGCCTTGGGTTCACTCGTTACCAATTGAAGTTCTCTGTGAAACTGGATTAGTTGGCACCGCTGCAATTCTTGCAATTCTCAGTGGGACGATTCGCCGATTGCGATCCAGTATTTGCATTGGTGGGACAGAGCGAGAATTGGCAATAGCCATTTCAACGGCTCTTGTGGTCGTGCTATTGATTGGCCTCATCGATTTTTCATTCGTGAAGGACTGGTTTCGATGCACTTGGTGGCTGATTTTGGGGCTGGCATTCGCAAATGGCCACAAATCATCGCTCTTGCGCTCTCCAAAGACCGACTAAAGACCATTTTTTCGAACGAACTTGTTGTGCAGATTTTCCCACAAAATTGCAAAAAAACTTTCTATTAACACATGCTGCACTGATAGCCTAGACAACATGGGGGCCGCTATGCGGTTTTCCTTTTTTCTATTCAGGAGAATCCATATGCAAACCAGAATCCCATTCGCATCCAAATTTGAACAGATGTTTTGGCCAGTTCGAACTGTTCTAGAAACTGCGAGCGCATGCATTTTTGTCTTTCGTGAACTTGCTGCGAGCAGACTTCTCACAAGACGACTCTCCGATTTTGTGATGATTTTGATCATCTCAGCCACTGGAATTTTTGCATTTACCTATTCATCCTCTGGTGCGCCAAAGCCTTGGTACTACATGGGTGGTGGCGGCTATGGCGGCGGCGTCGATACCGACAATGACGGAGTTCCTGATTCGCAAGACCGCTGCCCGCTCGTTGCGGGTAATGCAGGCTGCGGCGGTTGTCCCGAAGCAGTTTGTACGACACCGATACCGACCATTTTTGACACGAACTTTTTCGGACTCCCCTGCGACTGGCAAGGCTATGGCGTGCCGTTACAAAGCAATCATTATTTCTCTCCATCGCAACAAGCCGTTTCGCGAGTCACTTGGAGTGCACAAGTACAAGCAGGAATTACGATTTTCGGCGGCAGCTCCTCGGTCTTTGCGCAACTCTATAGTGCGGGCGCATACGGCCAATTGTTAGCTGAATTACCAATCACTCAAGAGTACTGCGCAAGCCAAACCTACACCGGTTCGATGACCTTGGAGCAATTCAATACAGCACTCGCACAGGGCGGATTTCGAGTGTGGACGAGCAACGACTCAAATTGTTATTCGTGCAGCAGCTCAGTTCGATTTGTATTTACCTATTCTGGGATTGGTCTTCCGCCGGCTGGCAGTGATGGCGATGGAGATGGTTTTCCAATCGAAATTGATAGATGCCCTCTTGAAAATGGAAATTGCGGAGGATGCCCGCCTGAAGATGGCCTTGATAGCGATCATGACCAGATTCCAGATTGCATCGACCCAGATGACGACAACGATGGCGTGAACGACTATCAAGACCGTTGCCCGCTCGTTGCCGGTGATGCAGGATGTTTCGGATGCCCTTCGGCACTCTGCGAAGGAACTCAGCAGACTCAATGGTCAACTGGAAACTATCAGCCCAACTGTGATGGTTTTTGGCAAACAGATATTTCAATTCTTGGCAGACCGCCAGCATTATCCACTGTGGCTATTTCTGCACAAGCTCAAAGTGGTTACGGATTTGGGCAAGCGAATGTCAGTCTTTATTCACTTGCGCCAAACTCTACTCTTGTCACAACGTTTCAGACCATCACCGGAAACGCATGTTGGTATTGGCCTCCGACGAACCAAACAATCAGCGCGAATGCCTTTAACCAATTGATCACCGAAGGTGGATTCAATCTACAAACACAAATTCAATCAGACTGCCAGACTTGGGCATGCGGCGCCCCACGAGTGGAGCTGAATTTTTCATACGAAAGCGCTGCCTTCCCTGCCCCCGGCAGCGATGCTGACGGCGACGGATTTCCAATTGAAGAAGATCTCTGTCCGACCGTTGCAGGGCCCTGCAACGGATGCCCTACAAATGAGTGTGGCCAATGCGCACCCACTGGCGACAACGACAACGATGGGAATCCAGATTGTTCTGACACCGACGACGACAACGACGGCATTGCAGACACTGTCGACAACTGCCCACTCGTTGCAAACTCAAATCAAGTTGACTGCGACGGCGATGGCATCGGCAACGCTTGTGAAGCATTCCCAGGCGACTGCAATGGAAATGGTGTTGCTGATTCTTGCGATGTGTCGTCTGGCACTTCTGCGGACTGCAATTCCAACGGTAAACCTGATGAATGTGAAGATGGATCCGTTTGGAGATCGACTGGTGATATGGGTGGTTTCTGGACCACGCCAAGCCCAAAAACTTCAACAGGCACTTTGTTCAACATGCCAACGACAGTCACGGATGTG
>CAJCCX010000116.1 GCA_903961015.1 uncultured bacterium | reverse complement strand
GGGTTTTAAGTCTTTCTTCGCCACAGAGCCATGCTGTCGTCAGCGCGTCTGCGAAGGTCGAGCAATTCGTAACGAAGTGCGTCAATCATCAATGTTCGTCCTTCGCCTGTCGCAATCGGCGCGCCGGCACCATCTGCAATTGCAAGCGGGGCAGTGAAACACCAGGCGTCATCAATAAGATCTTCGTCAAAGAGTGCGCCAAGCAATCCAGCGCCACCTTCGACCAATACATTCGAGACTCCATCGGTGTACAGATTCTGCATCAGCATTGTCATCGAATTTTTCGGCAATCCTCGAAACGAACGGTGCGCACTCTCCATCGCAGACCCGCTCAATTCAATAAACGTAACGCCTGCAGTGGCGAAGATCTCACGTCGTTCGTCGCTCAATTCGTGAATCGAACTGGAGAGCGCGGCAATAGCAACTGGTCCTTGCGAAACTGTTTGCACAACTTGCGCATCTGATGGAGTGACCAGTCGAGGATCGACAATTATTCTGCGCGGTATGCGCCGAGATCGACTTGTGCGTGGAAGAAGATGAGGATTGTCGGCGAAGAGTGTGCCGATGCCGACCATCACCGCGTCGACGCGGCCGCGTTCGCGGTGAACCATCGCGCGACTCTGTGCCGAACTGATCCAACGACTGTCGCCGGCGCGAGTCGCAGTGCGACCATCGATGGTTTGCGCCCATTTCGCGATAATCCACGGTCTTTTCGAGCGAATACGAGTCAAGAATGGTGCGGTGACTCGCTCACAGGCAATGCTATAAATCTGCTCGACGGAAATTCCCGCCGCACGCATTCGATCTGCACCGCCTGCAGCAAGTGGATTTGGATCAGCAACTGCATAGACCACTCGTGCAACACCGCTCTTGATCAGCGCATCGCAACAGGGAGGTGTTTTTCCTTGATGCGCGCAAGGTTCGAGCGTGACGAATGCCGTCGCACCTTTGGCGCGAATGCCAGCTCTTTTCAGAGCAACAGCTTCGGCGTGCAATTCTCCACAGCGCGCGTGATATCCCCAACCAACAATTGAACCATCGCTTTGAACAATGACGCAACCAACCATCGGGTTTGGTTCTGCTCCACCATGACCGCGAAGCGCAAGCCTTGCGGCACTCTCCAACCAGTCCGCATCAGCTGGTTCTCTCATGCGGACTCGGAAAGTGTTGAACTCACTGGTTGGCGAGAACTTCGTCCTTCAATCGATCAGGCATGATGCGATATGTCAGCGGCTCCATAGAACTCGAAGCGCGACCTTGGCTCATCGAACGAAGGCTGGTGGTGTAACCGAAGAGTTCCGAGAGCGGCACTTCAGCCGTCACGAGTCGCAGAATTCCGCGAACTTCGCTGTCGGTGATTTGACCGCGTCGGCTGGCGATGTCGCCCGAGACGCTTCCGAAGAATTCGTCTGGGGTTGTGACGACCAATTTCATGATTGGTTCGAGAAGCGCGAGTCCTGCTTTTGTGCAGGCTTCGCGGAAAGCAAGCGCACCTGCTTGTTCGAAGGCGATTTGGCTCGAATCGACGTCATGGTATGAACCGTAAACGAGTTCCAACTTGACGTTAATGACTGGATATCCGCCGAGAATTCCGCTTGCAGCGGCTTGGCGAGCACCGTATTCGATACTTGGGATGAATTCGCGTGGGACAACTCCACCGGCGATCTTGTCTTCGAAGACAACGCCATTCTTCATCACCAAATCTTCTGCTTCAGCTTCTTCCTTGGTCATCGGTCGCACGTTGACAACTGCGTCTCCGAATTGACCGCGTCCACCAGATTGCTTCTTGAAAAGACCGCGGACGCGTTCTGCGACTCCGGTGATTGTTTCGCGATATGCGACGCGTGGCTTGCCGACGCTGACGCCGATCTTCATATCACGGACAAGTTTGTTCTTGATGATTTCAAGATGCAATTCGCCCATTCCTGAGATGATCGTTTCGCCAGTTTCTTCGTTGTAATTCGAACGGAAGGAAGGATCTTCGCGACGAATCGTCGTGAGAGCTTCACCAAGTTTCTTCTTGTCGTCGGCAGTGTTTGGCTCGATCGACATCGAGATGACCGGTTCTGGGAAGACCATGCGTTCGAGCACGATCGGATGATCGAGATCGCAGAGCGTGTCGCCTGTGAACGAATCCTTCAAGCCAACAACGGCGACGATTTGGCCTGGGCCAGTTTCATCGAGCGCATTGCGATGCTGGGAATGCATTTCGTACAAACGAGAAACATTTTCTTTGCGATCGTTGCCTGGATTGAGAACGCGCGAACCCTTGACCAACTTGCCTGAATAAACACGCAAATAGGTGAGCGTTCCAGCCACGTCCGAGACGACTTTGAAAACGAGAGCAGAAAACGGAGCGTTTTCAGAATGCGGTCTCGTCAACTTAATGTTTGGATCGCGAATGTCGGTTCCTTCAACGTCTGGTCGTTCGGTTGGGCAGGGCAGATAGTCGATGACTGCATCGAGAACAGTCTGAACACCCACATATTTCAGGGCAGATCCGCAGAGAACTCCGAATGCTCGCAAACTGATAATGCCAGCGCGAAGAGCAGCCTTCAACTCTGGCACGGTGATCGAATTTGGATCGGTGAGATATTTTTCGGTCAAGTTGTCATCGAGTTCTGCGATCTTCTCGACCATCTTTTGGCGCCATTCCGTCGCCTTTTCCATCCACTCTTCTGGGATTTCCGTGACCTTAATATCTTGGCCGTCATCAGCCTGTGACCAATACATCGCCTTCATATTCATGAGGTCGATGATTCCTTTGAATTCATTTCCCCAACCAATTGGGTATTGAATTGGAATCGCATTCGCTCCCAAGCGGGTGAGAATCGAACCGAAAGAGAAATCGAAATCAGCGCCGAGCTTGTCCATCTTGTTGATCAAGCACAAGCGTGGAACTCCATAACGATCTGCTTGACGCCACACAGTTTCACTTTGCGCTTCGACACCTTCTTTGCCGTCAAACACAGCGACTGCGCCGTCGAGAACACGCAGTGATCGTTCGACTTCAATGGTGAAATCGACGTGACCAGGCGTGTCGATCAGATTGATTTTGTATTCGGTTCCCAAATGCTCCCATGGGCAAGTGGTCGCGGCGGACTGAATGGTGATGCCGCGTTCTTGTTCTTCAACCAGCGAATCCATCGTGGCGGTGCCTTCGTGCACTTCACCCATGCGATGAATCTTTCCGGTGTAAAAAAGGATGCGCTCCGTGACGGTGGTTTTACCAGCATCGATGTGTGCGCAAATTCCAATGTTTCGAACGCGATTGAGATCAGTAGGCATAGTCATTAGCTCCAGTTAGTAAAGAGTCCCGCAGTCTAACAGGGAAGCGCATTGGGTCAATACGCTAAGAGAAGGATTTCATTGCCTGATTTGGCACCCTCCTGAAGGCGTGATCCCCCAACTTTCTGCTTGAATGGTCCAGTCCGAGTTGCGAATCGTTCAGATTGTGCGAATCAACTTCGACTCGTCCAGTCCACTTGCGACCAAAGCAGGTCGGATCAACCCAACGAAGCGGCGACCATCTTTTACATAGCCCGCAGTAGGCGCCAAGTTGGTGACGCGGGCGGCAAACCAGCGATTCATGCGATCCATCCAAAGTTCACGCACATATTTCGCCGTCATCGATGCAAGCGCGATCGGCAAATGATCCATTTCACCTCCGACCGTAAAAGAAATCACCATCGAAGCCTTCGCACTATCAATTTGATAGACGCTTTCTCGCAACTCTTCTTGGATGACTTTTATTCGATCGTTTGGAAATGCGCGCAGTAGATCATCGAGATATCGCATGCGCCCGCTTTGACGATCGGCGGCGACTCGAATCGCGGCATCGGGCCAACGCGCGCGTAATTGCGTGACTTGTTGAATCAACAGCGTCCACGGAACGCTCGTCTTGACCATTCCTTGTCGCGCGGCTTCATTGATTTCATCTGCATCAGTCGTGAGACAAGTCATTCCGTGACCGGCGACGGAAGCGTCGATCGCTGCTCGACGAAGCATTGCACACGCAATCTGAATCTGCGGCGCATCGCACGCCCACGGCAGCGCAGTCGATTCGCAATACCACGGCGCAATCGTGGATGGATCGCTCGCACCCACTCGAGTGAAAAGTTCAGAATCGGTGCAGAGCGCATCGACATTCGATTGCAGACTGAGTGCGGCGAGAACTCCGCGTTCAATTGTGCGCATTGGATGAACACCATTTTCGCCATTGCCCTTCAGTTTCTTGCTGTCATTGATCGCAATTCGTCCACGGCGATCTTTACTAGTGCGACAAACCGCGCGCGAAAGGGTCTTCCATAAGTTTGGAGGCGCAAGGGGATCGCTCGCGCCTTCGATCGACCAATGCGAACATGCAACGCACAACGGCCCGAGCAAAGGTCCGTATCCAGCTTCATCAATTCCTGCATAGATCAGCATTGAAAGGGTATTGTGACAATCTGACGCTATCCTTGCCTGCTCACCCCCAACCGAATCAGGAGCCTTCTGAAATGACTAACGCAGCGACTCGTCCGACAAGCACGCCAACCACACAAGAATTACTTGGATCTGATGCAGATTTGTTGTTGAATTACAAAGCGAAAGTCAGCAAGGATCTTCTGCACCTGCCTGGTCCAGACTTCATTGACCGCATGTACATCCAGAGCGATCGAAATCCGCAGGTTCTGCGCAATATGGCGGCGATGTTTAATCATGGGCGACTTGCAGGCACTGGATATTGCAGCATCTTGCCGGTGGATCAAGGGATCGAACATTCCGCAGGCGCGAGCTTCGCGAAGAATCCGATTTATTTCGACGGCGAAAACATTATTAGGTTGGCGATTGAAGGTGGATGCAATGCTGTCGCTACAACCTTTGGCGTCTTTGGAAGTGTTGCGCGAAAGTATGCGCACAAGATTCCGTTTCTCGTCAAGATCAATCACAACGAATTGCTGACATATCCAAATCAACATAAGCAGATTTTGTTTGGATCAGTCGAAGAGGCATGGAATCTCGGCGCCGCATCAGTTGGCGCAACGATTTATTTTGGCTCGGATGATTCTGATCGCCAGATCATCGAGATCTCCGAGGCTTTTCAGCACGCGCACGAACTTGGAATGGTCACCGTTCTTTGGTGTTATCTGCGCAATAGCGCTTTCGTGAAGGATGGCAAGGATTATCACACGAGCGCCGACTTGACTGGTCAGGCAAATCATCTTGGAGTGACGATTCAGGCCGACATCATCAAGCAGAAGCAAGCTGATTGCAACGGCGGATATCAGGCGCTGAATATGGGCGGGTCGAGTTATGGAAAATTTGATCCCCGTATTTACACCGATCTTTGCTCGGATAATCCAATCGATTTGACGCGTTATCAAGTGTTGAATTGCTTCAGCGGTCGATCCGGCTTGATCAATTCTGGTGGCGCAAGCACTGGCGCGAATGATTTGGCTGATGCAGTCCGCACCGCGGTCATCAACAAGCGCGCTGGAGGAACTGGGCTGATTTCCGGTCGTAAGTCTTTCCAGAAGCCAATGGCGGATGGAGTCAAATTGTTGAATGCGATTCAGGACGTTTATTTGGACAGCAAGATCACGGTCGCATAAAGCCTGTTCACGATCGCATAGCGAACAACGACAACGCTGCGCCAAGACAACTACGCAGACTCCGGCTCGGCTTGCAAACTCGCCGGGGTTCAAATCATTCTGCTGCCCACGTGAGCGAATCAAATTCTCGCTCGAACGTTTTTCAGATCAGTCGCGCATTCGCTTGCGTGCCCAGCCGTTGGAAAGTTCTCTCGGGCGAGTTCCGCAGGCGGCCGACGGAACTTGCAATAAAATTTCGCAAACCAGATCGTGTCGGTCGCCGAGGACTGTCTGAGCCCCGAGAGGACTTTTCACGGCTGCCCACTTATGCATTTCCTCCGTTCGAATCCGGTCTTCACTTCTCACGAATCAGATCCGCATCTTTGTCCGCAACAAGCACAACAATCATCGGTTGACTCATTGCAGCAGCATGTGCATCAAGCGGCGTCTTCTGGGCATCTGTATTCACCGTCGATTTCACAATCAACTCTGTGCCAGCTCCCAGCGCAAGCGGAGGATCAAACATCCACGGCTCGCTCAATCTCTCATTCCACTTTGGAATATTCAGCACGCATTGCAATTGTCCCTTCGAATCCTTTGCAAAAACATCAATCGATTGCACCCTCGATCCCGCGCGAATTGAAATTGAAACTGCCTCGCATGCAGATGCGACTTTGGCTGGACGCGAAGGGCTTATCGCAATGGCATGAACGAGTTTGCAAGGAAATTCTGGCGCGAGAAAACGGACATTTCCTGCGGTAGATTCGACCTTTCCGCGTCCTTCAGCATGGACCTCTGCGACCAGTACTGCATCGATTGGAATTTTCATTGCATAACCCTTAGGCAATCGCCAGAGTGTTGACAAGCGCGAAACGCCGCCGCTCGAACCAGAAACTTGCAACCCGATATCTCCGACGGCGTCATAACCCGGTGCAGGATCGGAAGCATCCAACCGTGCGGCATAACCCAGTTCATCCCAAAGAAAAGAAACTGAGTGAACAACTCCAGGTGCATCCGCAACAAATTCGATCGCATTGAAAAACTTCGGTGTGTCAGGATTCATCGTTGGATCCTGTTTGATGGCGAAAGATCTGAGCGTCATCCCAGGATCTCCTCCGACTTGCAAACCATCTGCGACACGAAAGGCGAT
>CAJCCX010000115.1 GCA_903961015.1 uncultured bacterium | reverse complement strand
TTTTTCACGAGAGCGTCGGCACCGAATCGCAGCACATTGATGTCTGATCCAACCGCAACAAATGTGTATCCCCACTCGATGTAACGGCGCGCTTCTTCTGTATTTGAAGTGAGAATGCCGGCAGGCTTGCCGATCGCTTGAAGCCGCGTGACCGCACCGCGTATCGCTGCTTGCACGTCGGCATGCGCGGGATTTCCGATGTGTCCAAGTGATGCAGCGAGATCTGATGGGCCAATGAAGATTCCATCAACGCCATCAACATTAGCGATCGCTTCCAAGTGATTCAGCGCGGCTGCAGTTTCAATTTGCACGAGTAGGCAGATCTGCGAGTCGGCATCGGCAAGATAGTTGTCAACGCGGCCATAGTGACTTGCGCGAATGACTGGTGCGACGCCACGAATTCCAGCAGGCGGGTATCGCACGCTATCGACCGCAAGCTTTGCCTCCGCTTCATTCTGCACATAAGGGACAAGAATGCTCTGTGCTCCAACATCAAGAATGCGTTTGATCGCCACGGTGTCCAGCCACGCTGGACGAACAATCGCCGTTGTCTGTGCGGCGGAAAGCGCTTGAAGCTGCGAGACAATTCCTGACAACTCGTTGGGTGCGTGCTCGCTGTCGATCAATATCCAATCAAAGCCACTGTCGCCGATTACTTCCACAGCAATGTTGCTGCACAGGCTGCTCCATAGTCCGATTTGCAGCCGACCTTCCTTGAGCGCTTGTTTGAAATGGTTCTGTTGTATTTGCATGATTCAATCTCCAGAAGAAGTTGCACACTCGTCGTGCGTCACTGAGCCGTTACACTTAACACCCGAAATACGAATTCCGATCAATCACACTTCGAAAGGTTATTGCAACATGTCCACCGTAATCAAACTTGCCGTTCTTGTCCTTGTTTTCGCAGGAACTTTTATCCCAATGCAAGGTTGCAAGAATGGTCCGCCTCCAGTGATGTTGGCGCGGGTTCTTTTAAAAAACAGAGATCAAGACCTCGGCGCAATCGCGCAAGGATCTTCATTGAAGTTGGACAAATCTGCCGAGGGCACCGCGACTGTGGGTGAAGACTTTAAAGTCTCGCTCACATCGAAGTCGGGAGATGGACACGCGTGGCAATGCCGCACGCTCAATGATCCATCTCTTCTTGTCGATGCAGCATTCGAGACTCAGCCGCAGGGCACGGTTGCGAAGGGCAAAGAAATTCAAACTATTTATCAGCTGCATGCTCGCGCCGTGGGCAAGGCAAAGATTGAATTCGCACTTGTGAACACCATTGATAAAAATAATGCGCCGTCGCAAACAATTAAGTTAGAGGTGGAAGTCAAGGCAGCGGCTTCGAAATAGCGGCATCAATTCGAGCTACTTCGGTGCAGGCCCACTGACATCAAGGTCTGGCTTTGTATTCCAACGTGGCTTCCAGCCGGCGCGATCGATTCGGCAACGCAGGATGACTGTGTTGTCGAGATCAAGGTCGGATGTCCATATCCATTTCGCATTCTTGAAATCGTTTTGGAAGAACGGTTCCTTCGGATCGATTCGCTCTTGCGTGTATTCAACTGCATTCGGCCATGTGCTGTCGTCGAATCCAGGGTTCTGCCATCCTTCTGGAAGCGGATCGGTTCGAACCTTTGGCTCTGTTGTGTTGCGATCAATAGGACCATAGAAGAAGCACTTGGCCTTCCACTTTGCATCGGTCACGGTTCCATCGGCGAACTTCAAAATGAAACCGCCGTCACCAATTTGTTTGCCATATTCGCATCCAGTTTTTGGATCTGCGTTGTCTTTGGCAAGGACAGCGATGGTCATCGGATACTCAGGAAGAATGTCGACATTGACCACATTGTGCGGAAGGAAGTCGATGGAATCCACTGCCACTAACTTGCCATTGATGTACATCGCAAACCAATTGTCGGCATAGATACTTCCATGAATGGTGTCGCTCATCGCGGGTTTCACCATGCCGTCCTGCGGAGTTTTTCTTTTGCCGCCTTGACCGCCGCCACCTTGACCGCCGCCACCTTGACCACCACGCTTGCCACCATCGCCTTTTCCATTCTGTCCATCAGGTGGTGGAGGTGGAGGATCATCACCACCCGCACCATTTTCTCCACCACGATCGCGTGCGTATCGCAGTTCCACTTCAGCAATCGAAAGTGTCGTGTCCTTTATCGCTGCAAGTAAATCAGCAAATCCCGCTCGACCTGCTGCAAGCTTTGGTTGCGCAGAGAGCGCATACACCGTGACTATGTAAGACTTCTCGCCAGGCCCTTGCGAACAAGGCGGCGCATATTCCGCGCGCCGATTGACAGTGTTGATTCCCCAAGTGCCGACATCATGCTGACTTTCGGAGAGCGCCTTTGTGTCGACTGGAATTCCCCAGAGGACGATGTACGCATGTTCGTCAAGACCTTCTTTGCCGCTAGGTGGAATGTGATGCATGGCGATAGCAACACT
>CAJCCX010000114.1 GCA_903961015.1 uncultured bacterium | reverse complement strand
TTCACGTAATCATCGCTTCGCAGTGGATTTGTCGGGCGCTCGCCTGCGACACTTGAAAAGCGAATTCCTATCAATAAATTATTTCCTGGTGGAAGCGGTGGATGGCGCAGCGCGCGCATGTGTTGATCACTATTCAACAATACTGCTTGAGCACGGAGTGGCCCAGTCCAATGAATCCAATTCTGCTCACGGAGAAGTGCCTTAGGGTTTCTCAGTATTCCAAGAGTTTGGATCAGCGCCCATGCTGCGACCAAGATCTGAAAGCGACCGCATGTTTTCGGCATTGAATAGAGCATCATTCATCGGACGCCATGTTGTTGGTATGGAAATCCATCGCACTTCAATGTCACCATCACCGTGCAGTCTTGTTGCTTCGGCGTATGCATAAAGAGATGCCAATGCGATTCGTGTTGAGTGTGAAAATCCCGACTCAAGTGAGCGCAGAAACAAAGCCGGCCAAGTTGGTTGAACCGTATTAGGTATGAGCCGAAAATATTCGTTGATGATCACCCAGTACTCCATTTTCGGAATCGACTCATTTGGATACAGACTCTTCCATATTGAGCCAAATTGATCCGCGCGAGGACTTTGCGTGCCATCATAAATATTGCTAATAATACCGCCGTCGGCATAGAGCACTCCATTGATTTCGCGCGGCGGAAACGCACCAGGAATCGCCGTCGAGGCGAGCAGTATTTGATTTATCCTTTCCGTGTTACCTGAAGTAGCGTCTTGTTGTGAGGCGTCCACTAAATTAAAAACATGTGGAATGCACAGGTCGAGATTTGTCGCCTGAATTACAAGAATGCGATAGTTGTTTTGGGCCGCTGCGATTCGCTTGACTAAGTCCAAATTAAAAGTGGACTGCAATTTGCGCTCAAGCCCAGATACGTCCATGAAACTATCGTTGTCAGGCAGAAAAAATAATCGTCCATGAGGCTTGATCCAGTTGGAGTCTGGGTGGCGAAAAAGTTCATCAATCTGCGTGTAATCCGCATCATTTCCTAAGTACGCAAATGGGGCGATCAATCCTCCAGCACTCACGCCATACACTCCATCAAACTTTGGGCGGGCATGCTCGCCAGGCACGATATCGCCCCAGCCGCGCAAGAAGCCGGTTGCAAATGCACCTTTACCAGCGCCGCCGGAAACAACTAGAAAATTCACGGCGCATTGTGGATCTTTCTTGCGCTGCTCATGCATGTGCACTGCAAGATTGTTCATGTTGCGTCTGATTGCGGAGAGATGTGACTTGATATCGTTGTCCAAGGCGGCGCCAAGTTGCGCAGGTGTTTTTACTGGGCGCGCAGGCATGCGACTGTTGGCATAGGACAAATAAATGATGTAGCTGGTACCCACCACCAGTAGTACAACCGAAAAAACACCGCAAAAATACCCGCGAATTGCACTATTCCACGATCGCGCTGGTTTGGTTGGCGGGCTCAAAGAGGAATGTATTTCATCAGGCATTTAGGCTCAAAAGGTAGCAGATTATCTCGTGCTCGATCCAATCGAATGCGCGTCTAAATCGCAGTCTTGTAATTCTTCTGTGCGAAAATGTAAATCCAAATCAAGTTTGGAAAATGTAAGTTGACGCATGCACACAGAAGCCCTGCGGAAATTTACGGCGCCATAGTTTCATGATGGCGCGCGCAAACATGGTCGACGCTAGCGCGAAGAGTCGTAACTCAACGTCGTGTTCAACCAGTGTCGCCGCTCGTCGTTGGCCAATCAACGCCCCCGAGATGGCGTTCATAATTTTTCCAGCGCCCAATGGAATCGGCGTACAACGGTCGACTGACTTGGTCGTAACTCAGAGTGCGCACCGTTCGTCCGGCACGATGAAACTCTTTGACCGCCGCATCCCAAGGCAGCCCAATGAAATCAATGATCCTGCGAAGTTCTGGCTCGCCGCGCTGCACCAGGCTTTCGTAGCGAACTTCCAAAATCGGCAGGTCCAACTCTCTCGACCAGTGTTCCATGAGACGCTGCGAATCACGCCATGCAGCTGCCACCCACTCCGGACGTGCAGTCCATGGATACCGTTGCGACCCGAATGCCCCCATGACGCATGAAACCGCCACATCTCGCGGATCGCGCTGAACGTGAATAATGCAACTCCCCGGAAACAAGCGCCCAAGGTGCCCAAGAATGCGCGTGTTACCGAGCGCCTTATTCACTATTCGCTCCGCGTGCGGCGCAGCCTTGCGCACATCGGCAAGATAGCGGCGTGCCACCGCAGCAAACTCTGTCGACGCCGATTCAGGATGACCGCGCAGCACCGCCTCATCCACAGTCTCCGCCCACGTCTCTACTGAATTCAGTTCGCCAACTCCAGCTGCCAACGGATGCGCATGGATCACTTGGTCAATCAGGCTTGTACCACTGCGGGGCATTCCAGCAATAAATACTGGGGTGCGATCCGCATTAATGTTTCTGCCAGCTTCTAAGAGCTTCGACCGATTCCAATATCCAATGAGCGTATCGGTCCTCCTCTTCAGTTCTTCGGGATCAAACATCACGCCACGCGAATCATGTGCACGATTGACGCTCTCCCATGCTTCATCAAACCGACCCGCACGATCTAGTGCCTTGGCGCGCAGATGAAGCAACATGACGAAAGGCAATGATCCAGCACTTGCATGAGCGACCGCGCGATCAATCACTTGCACTGCTGTTTCAAAATCTCCCGCGTGGACAAGCAGTTTGCCATGTTCGTATGCCGCCCGCTCAGAAAGCGTCCCACCATTGGCTCGATCAAGGATGGGTGCCAAAGCCAAGCGCGCTTCCTCTAGTCGATTTGACTCTTCGAGAGTCGCAACCAACGCCAGCCGAATTGATTCCACATTCGGTTCAAGCTTGACGGCATGCAAGAGATCTGCCACGGCTTCCTCAGTTCGCCCAAGTGCCCGCAGGGCATCACCGCGAATAAAGTACGGCTCAGGGTGTTCAAGAATGGCGATCGCCCGCGTACCCAACGCAATCGCCTGAAGCTCGTTTCCATTTTCATGGTGGATGCGGGCCGCCAGCGAGAGCAATTGCGGATCGCGTCCATGAACACGAAGGAGGGGCTCCAGAACAGCCATAGCTGCCACTCGTTCGCCACGGCCAACCAAAGCTTGGATTTCAGCCACCCGGCGGCTCCGCGCATTGCCTGTTTGAAGGGACATAATTGTAAATAAGTGTACTGGTCACCATGGCACATGATCCATGGAGATGAACAGCATTCAAAATGAAAGCGGCCCTCTCTGGACCTGCACAATAATCATGCACAGCTATGACGATCCTATCCAACCCTTTCGTTCGCCTCGAAATGTTCGTGGCTGAGATAACCATGCGACAACTTCAGCCAAATATTCAAAAAATTTGCTTAATTTTGATAGTTTGATCCTTGGTTTTTTGTTGGGCTTTAAGTTCGTAAAGGCTTGCGGCTGGATTGCTCGCTCTTGGCGCAGTCAGACCACCAGTTCCGCGAAGAGAGCTTGGAAAAAACTGTAAATGGTGTGAATTGACGCAGATTTACTAAGAACAATTCTCAGCGGCACGCTCCTTCATCCGCAAACAATTTTGCCGATTCTTGCTGTCCACCAAATCTGGGGAGGTCCAATGTCCAGAACGACTTCGTCCATTCTCTCTATCACATTCACGAGGTCCCGT
>CAJCCX010000113.1 GCA_903961015.1 uncultured bacterium | reverse complement strand
AGCCCGGGGGCGAATCAGTCCGCTGCCAAAATCTGCACGAACCACTTTTGAGTCCATGCATGTTTGAGCCCGGCGGGATCTTTTCACGGCTGTCCCCATATGCGGATCGATTCTGCGGATCGATTCCGCGGAATACGTCGACGAAGTTCGAACCGTTAGACTTCACACTGCAATGACCACACGCGCACCAATCGTCATCGTCTCTGGTCTCCCGCGCTCTGGGACAAGCATGGCGATGCAAATGCTCCACGCCGGTGGAATGTCCGTGATGACCGACGCAATCCGCACGGCTGACGCAGATAATCCACACGGATATCTGGAATTTGAGCGAGTCAAACAATTGAAAACCGACAAGTCGTGGTTGGATGACGCCGCTGGAAAAGCGGTCAAGATCATCCATTTGCTCTTGATGGAATTGCCGACCGACCGCGAATACCGCGTCATTTTTCTGCGTCGAAACTTGAGCGAGGTCGTTCGATCGCAGGCCGTGATGCTCGAACGAAGCGGCCGCAAGGGGGCTGCGATACCACCAGAAAGATTGATCGCATTGTTTGAAGGCCAACTGAAGGCAATCGAATCTTGGCTCGCTGCACGTCCTAACTTTCATGTCTTGCAATTGGATCACGCGGACTTCATCGCTAACGCTGCTCAACAAGCCAAGTCGATCAACGGATTTCTTGGCGGCACGCTTGATGAATCGGCGATGGTCAAAGCAGTCGATCCATCGCTCCACCGCAATAAGTCATAGCTGACTTTTCAAATCGAATCCGCGCAACTCACTCCGCAATCGTGCGGCCGATACTTTTGGCCCACGCGTGCGGTCCCCAAGATTCTGGCGGTGGTTGGTCAATCACTCCATCAGTCGTTTTCAAAGTTCCAAGCAAACGCTTGACTTCATCTCGATGCTTTTGCGCCTTCGATTCTTCGGCGGCAAGCTCGCTCAAAATCACCATGAATCGGTGCGCTTCGATCAAGCCGGGCTGTAAGTTCAATGCATTTTCGAAAGATTGAATTGCATGGGGAAAATCACCAAGCCATGCAAGAGCAATTCCAAGAGCAAAATGCGCTTCAGGAGTGATCTGCCGAATCTCGCATGCGTTCAAACAAAACTCGACCGCATCATCCCATTTCTCAGTCGCAAGAGACATTCGAGCGAGTGCGAGTTGCACTCTTACATTCTGTGGATCATCTTTTTCGCTGCGGCGATAAAGTCGTGCTGCATCATCCCACTGACCAAGAATTCCGTGCATGTCACCAAGCGACAGCACAAGATCTGGGCGATCAGCGAAGTCGCGTTCAAGTCGTTTCAGTAACTGCTTCGCTTCATCGATCTTTCCAAGATTGGCAAACGAACCAGTCAGCAGAAGTCCTGCCTCTGCATTCGTCGGATGCGTCTGAAGATATGCCGACGCGGTCTGCGCGCATCCGGCAAAATTACGAGCATTAAATTGGCAGTTCGCCAGATTTGTCGTGAAGCGACTTTCATCTGGTTTCTGCAACGAAAGTTCCGCAAACAAAGGCTCTGCCAATTTTGCGCGTCCAGTCGACATATACACAACGGCAAGATTGAAATCGCTTTCGCGGCGAACAAGATCGAGCCGCGCTTTGATGTCATCGCCGAGCGCTGGCATATATCCCAAGTCGATCAATTGATTGAGCGCATCCTGCGACTCGAATGGATTATTGCGAAGATCGTCTGGATGCATTCCCGCTTCCCCTGGCTTTGTGTCCCAACTCTCGATCGACTCCACTACATATGGTTCTGTAAGCGCTTCGGCGAGCACACGTCCATCCATATCTGCGCCAACGGGCAGGCCGAGCAACGCGAGCGCAGTCGGAGTGATATCCAACAAACTTGCAGCAGTGATTTTTTCGCCGCATTTAATGCCAGCGCCCGACAACACCAGCACGCCGAACGGTCGGTGCCAACTTGCTTCGACTGCCGCACGGTCATCGGGATTTGTTTGCGTGATCACAGGCCGCTGATCTCCAGAGTGAAACCCATGATCCGAGAGCAACATCACCGTTGTGTCCGGTCCAGCATGCTGCAGCAATTCTCCAAGCGTACGATCGTGATGCTCATAGACCTTCAGCATGACATCGCCGTACAGCCGAAGATCATCTTTGGAAACGTGCGGCATTTTCGGCGGCAGAAACTGCATAAAGTGATGGCCGATGGTGTCGATGGTTTCATAAAAAACCATCGTGCAATCCCACTGCGAAGAATCTTTCAAGATCGACAACGCAGCGTGATGCACCGAAGACATACGAGCAAGTTGCTTCGCGAGCGTTCGCGGGCGGTCATCCTTTGGCTTGGCTTCGTGCAGGCGGGGGATCATCGATAAGAGTTCGGCTTTGGTGATCTCCTTCGCAGCAGTTCTTTGCGGAGCCAACTTCTCCTCCCACGATGGCGGATGCACGGTGCCACTTTGCATCGGCCATGGCGCACCAATCGCAGTGGGCTCGCCTTCTTGAAACAGATTTGTCACGCAAGTTCCCGAAATAGGTTCAGCAGGATGCGAGGCGTACCAAGAAACAGCATTGACTTTCATTTGTGACTGAGTGATGATGTTCCAAAGCGCCTTCGTTCGACGCGTGGTGCTCGCGCTGATGCGAAGCCCATCGCCGGCGGGGTTGGGCTCGACGAAGTTTAAGATTCCATGCTTGTCTGCGGTCTTGCCCGTTGCGATCGACGACCAAAGCAGCGGCGAAAGTTTTGGATCAAGAGTTGAAAGATCCGCACGCACTCCGTTGTCGACAAGCCTTCGAAGATATGGCATTTTCCCCTGCGAAAAGAGTCGATCGATGATGATCCAATCCGCCGCGTCCCACCCGATGATCAGTAATTTCTTGGCTGGGCGATTAAGCATTGGAAGGAATCCTATCGACTTGATTGAAAGAAAAACCCCTCGGTCCTGTGACCGAGGGGCTTTGGATTCAACTTTCAAATCGATTCATTTCAGAATCGAGCGAGACAAGAAATGCAAACTTATTGCGGGCAAGTTCCCCAACCACTGAGCAGAACTGTGAGATCGCTTCCACCGGTCGTTTGATCGCCATCGATATCACTACCAGCTGTACCCCATCCCGAAAGGAGGGTCGTCAAATCGGATCCGTCTCGGAATCTGTCACCGTTGTAATCACCTGGACATGGCAGACCCTGTGGCGGTCCGTCAATCACCAAATTGCTCGTGACGTTGCCCGTCACACTAAATGAGCCAGCCAAGATGTAATACGTCGTGCCAGAGACCAAGTCCTGCGTCAACGGGAAGCCTGCGAAGGTTCCTGTTGCACCACCATTGGTCGCGTCAATGATGCTTGCAAGGTTTTGAGTTCCACCACTTGAACACAACGGAGCATCGTCGTTATAGGCGATTGTCTGGAAGGTGGTTCCGAAAGTCGGACAAACAGTGCCGATCGCCATCATGGTGTCGCCAGTAGATCCGCAAAGACTGAAGCTGTAAGCACCAGTTGCTCCGGCGGTGAACGCATACCAAACGGACTTGTTGATTGTCACAGTTGTTGTGCCAGCGGCATTGCTCTGGACCACTTGCGGGGTTGTCGAAGCCGTGTTGTCGAACACATTGGTTCCGAACACAGCAGCAGCAGCGCTGACGCAAGCTGGGAGTTGTGGTGCAGAAACAACGATGTTCAGTGGCGATGGAAGAACAGTGGCTTCGGTATCACCACCTGCAACGCAATAAACGATCTGCCCTGCAGTCAGGTTGATCCCAGAAACTTGGCATGGAGCGCAGGACAACTCACTCGAACCTGCTGAGCAACCACCCAGAACTGCAATCTTTACACCGTTGGTCGCACACGCATTGAATCCGTATGCCCCATCGACTGGTGCTGTGAATTTGAAGTAGTTCGCTTTGTAGGCAGTACCACATGATGTCACAAGGTTTGCTGCTGTTGTCGAGTTCATCGACAAATTGTTGTTGCCCACTGATGCGGTTGGATTGAATGTCGCACATGGGTCGTAATCTGCTGGAGGACCTGAACTAGCAGTGATTGCCAATCCGGCGACTGTTTCATATGAGAGCGAATTGAGCGTTCGAACGCCCATTGTTGCTCCCGTTGTCATGATCCCGAATCCGTAGTGGGTCAGTCCGTCTGCAGCAACGAAACGGAAGCCGAAGTAGTTGGCTTGATTCAACTTCCAACCACCAGCGGTGACAGTCGATGCCGTGTTGCCGAAGGTCGAAGCGGCACTGACCACAGTTCCATCGGTCAGACTTGCAACAGCAGTGGTCGTTCCACCCTGACCGAGGCCCAAGACGCAACCGCTCGGCGCTAATGCGGCGAACCAGCTGATGGCAAGGGTCGATGTTCCATAGGGATTGATATCCCAGCCAGGAACGGCGCTACCCGCGCTTCCGAACGTTTGAGCTTCAACATTTATGTAGAGCCCGTCGATATTGTTTGGAATAACTTGGTTGATGTTCCAAGTGACGACGTCTGCGTTTGACGTTGTCACGACAGCAGCTGTTGCGACAGCAGCGAGTGCGAGATGTTTGTGTAGACGATTTGTTTTCATGTTTGTTTCCTTCTTTGCTTGAAAGTTCTTTACGGGAAAGTTTTTTGCTTGATCTTTGCCAAGCATTTCAATTTGATTCCCCTGACGAGTTCCTGTGGCCAGAATTGAACAAATCTGTCACGAGACACAAACATTCCCAAATGGGCGAATGTTTCAATTCAGTCAACAAAGAAAAATAGCCCCAATTTATTCAAATGCAAATAATTATCCGCATTTACCTAGATTTCTGTATGCAATTTGCGCCAATGAAAATCGGCGGTCTTTCGACCACCGATGATTGGTTTGTGCCGCATTTTTCCAGCGTGCAGAATGCTTTTTATGACCTTCTGCGACGTTTTGCGAAGCCAGCGAGACCCAAGAGAGCCACTGCGCCTGGGGCGGGGACTGGTGAGGGTACTGTGATGGACGCATTGGCTACATTTTCCCAAGCATATTGAACAATGGACCTTGTTCCCGCATCCGCGCCGATTGAAAGTTGCATCCAACCATAATGGGTCGCAGCATCTGCAGCAATGAACTTGAACCCGAAGTATCCGGATGAGTTCGCCGACCATTGGCCAATTCCAGATCCCATGGTCGCAGTTGAATTTCCATAAAAGAATGCAGAGGGTCCAACAACAGTTCCAGCATCAAGTCGGGTTGCAGATGTCGCAGTTCCCGCATTTGGATTGCGCATATATCCAGTTCCAGTTGCGGCGAAGAGTGACACGACGGTGGTCGAAGTACCGTATGGATTGACATCCCATCCCGTTGGTGTGGTCGTTGTCGAGGACCAAGCGCCAGTTTGGACATTCATGTAAATGCCATCAGTTGTGTTCGGGATCACCATGTTTATGGCTCCGCTGTAGACCACTGTTGCGTTGGCATTTCCAACGGCCACTCCGGTTGCCAGTGCGGCAGCGCAGAGAGCAAAGTGCGAATTGAGACGCGAATTTTGACAATTGTTACTGATAATCATGATTTCTTCCCTTTTCTTTGTTTTTCGATGAAACAAATTTTTTCCCAGACCAATCACTTGACACTCAAAAAGCGTCAACAGAAAAAGGATTAATCGATCAAACGTAAGAACGAACTTAGCCCCTCCAGGCTAATCCCTTTTCAACCTTCACCTACTCCCGAAGTAATACTCCAGATTTTTGACTTGGCAAATTAAGTTGCCGATTTCTTTAGAAAAATTTACGATATTTTTGCTGTTTTCCCACGTTTTTCGATGGAGCGACCTTTTTTGCCAAAAATGGCAACTATGCAGACATATACAGATACTGCACATTGCCAAAAAGAAAAACATCGGCGGTCACGAGACCGCCGATGGTATTTCAAACCGTTCCAACCAAGCTTTAGGCTCGTCGACGTCGTGTCGCGAGACCAGCGAGTCCGAGAAGCGCAAGCGCTCCTGGTGCTGGAGCAACAGTGACGCTAGCTCCTGCGGTCGTCTCGAAGCTGACGTAATCGAGAGTGCGAACACCCATCGTTGCGCCAACCGTGAATTGTCCGAATCCGTAGTGGGTCAGTGCATCAGCACCCGAGAAGCGGAAGCCGAAGTAGTTGGTTGAATTCAACTTCCAACCACCAGCGGTGACGCTAGATGCCGTGTTGCCGAAGGTCGAAGCGCTACTGACCAAGGTTCCACCGGTCAGGCTTGCAACCGCAGCGGTTGCTCCACCCTGACCGAGACCCATGACGCAACCACTTGGAGCAGCTGCGGCGAACCAGCTCATGGCTGTGGTCGATGTTCCATAGGGGTTAAGATCCCAACCAGCAACATTACCTGCGGCGCTGCCGGCGGTCTGGGTCTCAACGTTGATGTACTGACCATCGATGTTGTTTGGAATGACCAGATTGGCATTCCAGGTCACAAGTGCTGCATTGGCCGTGCCAACGCATGCAACTGTCGCAACTGCTGCAGCGCAGACTGCGAAATGTTTTTCGAGACGATTTGAAATACTCATTTTTTCTCCACAAGAATAAAGGACCTAACTGGAAAATCAGGGTCAACCTTTTTAGGGAAGGGTTTCCGTGATAGTGCTTGCGCGTACCGCCAAACACATTCTTAACCTAACCCCATTT
>CAJCCX010000112.1 GCA_903961015.1 uncultured bacterium | reverse complement strand
CAGATCGTGTCGGTCGCCGAGGACTGTCTGAGCCCCGAGAGGACTTTTCACGGCTGCTTACTAATGTGTTGCTGCGGATGTTTCCGCTGCTGTTTCCGTGGCTCGAATTCTGTCGCGCTACAGCTTGCGTGCCCAGCCGTTGGAAAGTTCTCTCGGGCGAGTTCCGCAGGCGGCCGACGGCACTTGCAATTAAATTTCGTAAACCAGATCGTGTCGGTCGCCGAGGACTGTCTGAGCCCCGAGAGGACTTTTCACGGCTGCCCACTCATGCATTTCCGTACTCGATTCCGTGGCTCGATTCCGTCACTTGCGCTATGCGTGCAATCTCTTCTGCCACGCTGCAAGCGAAGCATCATCGGTCAAGTCGTACCACAGCGGCGTGATCGTGACATTGTGCGCCATGAGCGCCTCAACGTCGCTCCCCTGCGCAGTATGAAAAAACTCCATGCCATTTCCATACGGCCAGTAATACGCCCTGCCTTCAGGAGACTCGCGTCGCTCATGCCGATCAACTCCCGCAGATGTATTCATTCGCACCACCCGCAGCGCGGGCATCGCAGCATCCGCTTTTTCAGTGCGCGGAACATTGATCGAAACAACACGGTGCGCATCAAGTGGATGTTCAATCACTCGATCAATCGCCGCGCGCGCAATTTCTGCTGCGCGTTGCCACTGAGTCCGTGGCGATTCTCCGATGTGCAAACTGACAGCGATCGCAGGCACTCCAAGAAATGCAGCTTCAATTGCGGCAGCGATCGTTCCTGAATAGATCACGTTGATACCGACATTTGCGCCACTATTCATTCCACTGATAACCAAATCGGGCTTCGTACCTGCTCCAAATCTTTCAGCCCAGATCGTCCGCAGTCCAAGCTTCACGCAGTCCGCAGGTGTTCCATCAATCGAAGTCCCAAACATTTCGGCATTCACCTGAAAATCCCGCGTCAACAAGGGCCGATGAAAAGTAATGCCGTGGCTCATTGCAGATTGAACACCTGCGGGAGCAATCACAACAACTTCACCTAGCGAACGAATCGCGCTATACAAAGCAGCAATTCCAGGGGCGGTAATTCCATCATCGTTTGTCAGAAGAATTTTCATAGGTGTGACAACATAGTTGAAGTGGTCGTGAAAGAGTGTTCAATTCGATTGTGGTTTCAAAACATATTTTCGCCCGCCCCAGCGCACCGGCTTTTGCGCGCGCAAATCCTTTGCGGCTCTCCATTGAATGCGAGTGACGGCCAATGATCCATATGCATAGGCAAGTGCCGCGATCGGCGGAACACCGATTAACTCAAAGATGCGGCGCAGAGTGATTTGCTGACAGATAAGTGCAACAAATCCAGTCGTCACACCAGAAATACCAAGCGGTTGATCACCCAATGCCAACCCTGCAACCCCAGTGGCGATTGTCGCGAGGGCAATGATTGTCACACCAGTTCCAACAACGACGCATTCAAGCCCATATCGAAAAAGTCTCGATGGATTTCGATTGCACGCCTCTATAAAAATCCTCCGCCATCCTTCTCGAAATTGTGCATACGACTCATACATCCGAACATGCAGCAATTCGTCGGCGACGAAAATCCCAGCCTTTCTGCGAAGAAACTGCACGATTCGACGCGCAAATGCGATGTCTTCCAGAAGATCATCTTTCACCGCAGTGTGTCCTCCTGCGGCGTCATAGGCCTCACGAGTGAAGAGCATGAACTGCCCATTGGCGAAGGCTCGAGGCTTCACTTCATCGTTGACCTTTGAAATCGGATAAATCTTCATCAACTGCATGATCGCAACAGGTTGCACAACTGCTTCGAAATTGCTGCGAACGCTCACTTTAGGCAGCGCAGAAAGAAGTGCAAGTCCTCGCTGCCGCAGTAACGCAACCGAAGCACGCACCAGAGCTGGATCAAATGTTGTATCGGCATCCGTAAAGAGCAAGAGTTCGCCAGTTGCTAGCGCGCTGCCGCGATTTGCAGCATTACATTTACCAGCCCAATCATCTGGGCAATCATGATTGTCGATCAAGCGAACAAGTGGATGTCTCGCACCACCGCCAGAAAGCGCATTTTCTTTCTCCAAAGCCGCTCGCGTTCCATCTGTACATCGATCAAGCACAAAAATGATTTCGATCGAGCCTTCATAAATTTGTGCAAGCAAAGTGCGAAGAAGGTCGGGTGCTTGCGCCTCTTCGTTGTGTGCGGGGATGATGATGGAAACACTTGGCCAAGAAGGCATCGTGACTGTCAAACCTTCGCGCAAACTGGGCCGATTTCGACCATCGCGGTGCACGCGCCAAAGCACAAGCAACCAATATGCGGCGCCTGCAAGTGATAAACCACTCAGGACCCAAACTATCACAATCAACACTGCCATCAGCACAGAGTATCGCCTCGATGCAATGTCATCGCGAACACGCCACACCGCTACGCTTATGGAGTGAATGATGCCCTTTCGCGATCTCAAGCAGCTCAGTACGACGAATCTTGCACAACGGACTTCGGCGTCTGCCCACTTGTCTTGATGACTCATGCCGCAGTCGAATGTGCAGCGGTCATTCGAAATGAATTACCCAGCGATTCATTGGGCATTTCGATTCGTGTCATTGCGCTATGTGGTGGTGGAAATAATGGTGGAGATGGATATGCAATTGTTCGCACTCTGCACAGTCATGGAATTGATGCTGTCGCGATCGAAGTCGCGCAATGCCGCCCCGATTCGGATGCAAACATCATGCGCGAATCCGCACAGCGAATGGGATTGGTTCATGCTTGGTCGAATCTCTCTCGTATGGTCGATGGGCAAGAACGAATCGTGATCGTTGATGCGATTTTCGGCACAGGGCTTTCACGCGCACCAACGGGTCCAGCTCTGGATGCAATTCACTGGATAAACGCACATGCATCCAAAGGAACATCTATCTATGCGATCGATCTTCCAAGCGGAATGGACTGCGACTCTGGAAAGGCGCTTGGCGCTGATAAAGACGTGGTCATCGCAACTCGAACGCTGACAATGGTTGCGAAAAAGACTGGATTCTCAGCATATTCAGCCCGTTCGTACCTTGGAATGATCACCGAAATCCCAATCGGTGGTCCGCCGATCACACGGCGAAGTCAAATCGTGGAATAATGGTGCGCTTTGTACGCCGCTCTCCTTTCCAATCGCTACCTCACTTCCCGACTGATCCCATTCATTGCCATCGCAGCGGTCGCGATGTGTGTTGCAATGGTTGTCACCGTTGTTTCTGTCATGACCGGATTTTTGGACATGCTCAAGAATTCTGGGCGGCAAATCGTTGGTGATGTCATCGTTTCTTCTGGCATCGCAGGTTTGCCATACTCCGATGAATTTCTTGTCGACCTCAAGGGACTGAAAGATGTGCAAGGTGCGACACCGCTGATCGATACGATCGGACTTTTGCGCATGCCTTATCCGCGCGGCAATCAGAAAGAAGTCGCACATGTGCAAGTCTGGGCAGTGGATCCAATCTCGCTTGCAACAGTCACGGATTATGCGAACGATCTTTATTGGAAGCCTGCTGAGAATGCCGCAGCCGCTCTGGCGATGGCAGAAGATGATCCTCGAAAAAATCTAAGCGAGAAAATTCTGACAGATGGCAAGACACTCATCCAATCGAAAACGGGAAATCCAGGCATTGCACTTGGAATACATGTGTCCATTGGAAATGAACGCCAACGCGATGGCTCATACCGACCTCGATATGGTTGGTTTATGCCTGAAAATGATGTGACTTTGACAGTTGTTCCAGTTTCGAGCCAAGGGAAAATTGCGGAGCCGCGCGAACAGATTTTTCCCGTCGTCAACGAAGTCCAAACCGGCATCTATGAAGTCGACCACAATCGAATCTATATCCCTTTGAAAGAGGGTCAACGATTGCTGCGACTTGACGAGGCTCCACTGTATGACCTGAATGCAGAACCAGATGGGCAAGGTCGCTATCCAGTCATTGGAACAACGCCAGCACGTGTCACCAAGATTCTTGTCCGAGCGAAGCAAGGTGTCTCTGCAAATTCACTTCGCGCTCAAGTCGAAACAGCGTATGCATCATTTTCGAAACGAATCAATGCGGATCCAACTCGCAACGCGTCGATGCCAGACTATGTCAATGTTCTGACTTGGGAACAACAGCTGCGCGATTTGATCGCACCGGTCGAAAAAGAACGTGAAATGATGCGTGTGCTTTTCTCGTTGATCTATCTGGTTTGCGCTGGATTGATCTTGTCGATCTTCTGGTCGATCGTTGTCGAGAAGACCCGTGACATCGGAATCTTGCGCAGCGTCGGCGCATCGAGACTTGGCGTGATGTGGATTTTCCTGCGGTATGGCCTGGTCATCGGAGTCCTCGGCAGCGCACTCGGCGTTCTCTTGGCTTGGCTTGTTGTGCGCAATATCAACGCAATTCACGAAGCAATTGGCAGCGATGCCCCACCAACAATCTGGATTGGCTCGTTCGTATTGACTGGATTCTTCGCCATCGGACTTGTGTACGCCATCTGGCGCGGCAAACTCTTGCGCATCTTGCTTTGGTTGCTTGCAACTCTCGTGATGGGATTGATCGCAACTTTTTTAGCCCTGCATCATGGAACTCTGATTTGGGATCCGAGTGTCTATTACTTCACAAGCGTTCCAGATCAAGTTGATTGGACTACCGCATGGACAACTGCAATCGGTGGCGTCGTATTCAGCGTGATCGGCGCTGCCATTCCAGCATCGAAGGCTGCTGATATTGATCCAGTGGAGGCATTGAGATATGGCTGATCACCAAAACAATCTCCAAAATCATTCTGACCAAACTTCCCCGCTGATCGAAGCACGAGGAGTGCGCAAAACATATTCATTCGGAGCAGTGCCGGTCGAAGTTCTCACTGGCGCGGACCTGATCGTTCATCCTGGCGAATGGGTTGCAGTGCTGGGATCATCCGGATCAGGCAAGAGCACACTGCTTCATCTCTTGGGAGGTCTGGATCGTCCGGATAAAAACGGTGGGGAAATTTGCTTTGATGGGCAACCCATTTCCGTTTCGCATGGCAAGCGTTTGGATGGTTACCGCAACAAAGACATCGGATTCGTATTCCAGTTTTATCATTTACTTCCAGAACTTTCGGTCTTTGAAAACGCAATGCTGCCTGGAATGGTCGGAAATTGGCTGACCAACCGCAGCGAAGCTCGTAAATCTGCGGGCAAATTGCTCGATTCCTTTGGCCTTTCCCACCGTCTTGCACATCGACCTGGGCAACTTTCTGGCGGAGAGCGTCAGCGGGTTGCAATCGCACGCGCGTTGGTGAATTCTCCGCGCGTTTTACTTGCGGATGAGCCAACTGGAAATCTTGACGCAAAGACTGGCGAAGGAATTCTTGATCTACTTGCACAGAGACATGCAAACGGATTGACACTGATAATGGTCACTCACGATCCTGCTGTGGCTGCTCGCGCCACACGCGTTGTCAAACTTGCCAATGGTTGTGTCGTCCAATCATCAGCAAGCGAATAATTTTCACTCAACCGAAATCGCTTATGGGCATGGTCCCCATGAACTCAACATGATTGCCATATCGTGACCATCTACGAACATATCCCGATTGATGTCTGCGACACCCCCAGCTGCGCCCCAATTGCTCAGCAATGTTGCGAAATCGCTGCCGTTGACAATTCGATCTCCGCCAGCGATATCAGCGATACAAACGACCGGGTGACTGGAAGCGTCTGCAGGATCTGTCCCCGCATCGATTTCGTCACGATCGAATGCGCCATCTAAATCTCGATCAATTCCCAGTCGTGTTTGAGAACCGACTCCAACAAGCGTGTATGTCAACTCGCTGCCACTTGCCGCAAGTGCAAGAAGCGCCGCAGGAGCGATACTTTCAGCGGATCTGTCACTCTGGAATGTTCCGCTCACAAAGGTCCATCCGCGTGCGATACCAGCGACTCGTCCCTTCACAATGAGACCAACCTGATTCGCAGTCGCAAGTGTGATCATCTGCGCAATTCGTGCGGAATCATCGCCAGTTCCACCCGCATTCGATGCTGTGGATTGCGCACCAACTCCGCCATGCGTGTCCGTGCCGAAGCTTAGTAAATAAGCTTCGACATCTTTTTTCTGTTGGACACCAGTCGCTCCAGCGGAAAAAGTAAATCCTTCTGCGAGCACTTCTTGCAAAGTCGATTCTTCACCGTCATGGTCGAAACCAAATCCACGGTTGGCAGTCAAGCTTGCACGATTCGCTCCGACATTGCGGTAGACATCCCGCAGCGGAGCGTTCTTACGATTCTGTTGTTCCGTTGGATTTGCACCACCAGGAATGTCAACGAGGTGATTCGAACCACTTGTTCCTGAGTGACACGTGACGCACTTGAATGGACCACCAGGTGCACCAATGCCGAACGTATTTACATTCGTGAAGATGTTCAAGCCCGAAACAGCATTTCCCGTTCCAGTTGCGAGCGCAATGGATGTCTTGAGAGATGAATCGATATTGCGATTTGGATTTGGAGGGAAAGTCAATGACGCAACATAGGTCGTCATCTTCGCCATCTCGTCTGTTGTGATTTGAGCGTCGCGACCTTGAAGATGGGTGTACGCCTCGTTGAAATCTGCAAGATCTTTCTTCTCGCCACGCCAATGAAATGGCTCATTTCCAATGATTCCAAGCAATGTCTGCGATGTCATTGGGCCCTTCATCGGATGCCAACTTTGACATCCTGGAACTTGACATGTTTCATCAAAGAGCAGCACTGAACCTTGCGGATTGCCAATGTCCCATGCAATCCGATCACTGCGTCCATCTGTATGGCATGATGCGCAGGACGCTTGTCCAAGGCCAGATGTCATGTGCGTATCAAAGAGAAATGGACGACCTTGTTTGACTGCAACAGGTGTTGGATCGAAGAGTGGCAGTCGAGCAATTTCCGAATTGGAAGTTGTGTCAACGACAGACACTGCACCTTCAAAGCGATTGAGAACATACAGACGTTGGCCATTTGGAGAGAGCGCCAATCCTGTTGGACCTTCACCAACCAAGATTGTTGCAATGCGAGCGCCTGTCGAACCCATCGCAATCACATTGTTGCTGCCAAGGCCTGCGACATATGCAGTCGTCCCAACTGCATTCCAGACAGCTCCGCGTGGATCACCAATTGATTGCAAACGAGTGATGAGCGGAACGCTTGCAGTGGCATAGGTCAAGTGTGGATTCAAATCAACAACAGTTCCTGGTCCAGCGCCACCGACAAGAAGCGCACCCTTTGATTGAATGAACACGCCGTTGACATTCTGCTCGAATCGAAGTTCATTTCGCGATTCCATACCGATGGCAAGCAATGTTCCATTTGGTGCCACAGCAAGTGCCGTGAGAGTGGTCATAAGCCCGTTGATATAAGAGATTCCAAGCGTATTTGCGTCGATGACTGCGATGTCGTGATCATGCACGTCCCATGTTACAAATGATGACCAGTTGCGAGCATTGCCGTCCATCCACTGACCTGCTGCATTCTTGCGAACAATCTGATTGACCCTTGGTGGAGTCGCTTGTCCCGCTGTGCGCGCTGGCGAAAAAAGATTGCCAGAATTCGGAGGCGGATTCTGCCCGCCATACGGACTGCTCGTAGAACTTACTGAAGAACGCGGAACGATAGTCGAATGATTGCCACTTTCGAAAATTGCCAGATAGACCTTCGATCCATCGGGGCTGACTGCAAGCGCGCGCGGTGATGATCCAGCAATTGTCAGAATTGTCGCAGCAGCACTTGGAGTTGCGGGATTGATGACGGCCAACTGACTTGGTTGTGCGAGAGAGACAAATGCGCGCTGTAGTGAACCAGCGAAAATCACATCGGCGGGTTCATCTCCTACATTGATTGTTCGAACAACGCGCATCGTTGCAAGATCGACAACGCTGACAGAATCCGAAATTTGATTGACGACCCACGCTTCCGTTTCCGTTCGAGCGCGAACTGAAACTGGATCGAGACCAACGCTCACCGAACCGCGCTTCTGCAGCGCACCTTTCACAATGTCGAAAACTTCCAACTTTGCATCTGGGGTATTGACAACCAAAAGAATATTGCCCGAGGGTGTCAATTCGACCGAATGAGTCTGTGGGGATTCCCAATTTGTGTAAGTCGACTGCCCCGATGCCATCGTGGCGGGAATAGCCCAAGCGCACACGAATGAGAGTGCTGAGATCGAAAATGTGCCACGGAAGCTGAATCTTGTTTGCATTGAAAATTCTCCTACTGCCATTTGGAACATAAATTGGCATAGGGACTGGGCATTTGAAATTTTTTGCAAATGGACAAGATTTTATCGGACTATGAGGCCGACCAATCGAACATTTGGCTTTCACGCACATTTTTATATGTTTTGCTGCGAAAAATCCTGCCGCAGGTTGTCAATCAGGAAGAAAAATTGGTCATTTCATTTGAGTGGCGATCATTCGTATCCGATTATTGAAGCAGTGGCACGCTGAATGCTCTAGGGTTGAGAGCGGCTTCTTCGCCGGCTCCGTACGATTCAGATCCACTTAAGGAGGTTTTCAATGTTTGAACGTTTAACCGACCGCGCACGAAAAGTAATGGCCCTTGCAAATCAAGAGGCTCAACGCTTTAACCACGAGTACATCGGAACCGAGCACATTCTGCTTGGGTTGGTGAAAGAGGCATCCGGCGTCGGCGCCAATGTCTTGAAGAATCTCGGCATTGATCTCCGCAAGGTTCGCCTTGAAGTTGAGAAGCTCGTCAAGAGCGGACCTGAAATGGTCACGATGGGAAAGTTGCCGCAAACTCCGCGTGCGAAAAAAGTTCTCGAATACGCAATCGAAGAAGCACGCAATCTCAATCATAATTATGTCGGTACCGAACATCTCTTGCTTGGACTCCTTCGCGAACAAGATGGCGTTGCAGCACAAGTGCTCGTCAACCTTGGATTGAAATTGGAAGAAGTTCGTGAAGAAGTTCTCAACTTGCTCGGCGCAGGTGGCGACCCAGAAGAAGAACAACCACAGAATCCTGCAGAAGCTCAAGGCGAACAAGCGCCTGGCGCCGAGCGTGAAGGTGGTCCCCGACGAACAGCGAAAAGCAAGACCCCTGCTTTGGATTCATTCGGCCGCGACTTGACGGAATTGGCTCGCAATAACGAGCTTGATCCCGTCATCGGTCGTCACGCAGAAATCGAACGGCTCATTCAGATTCTCTGTCGCCGCACAAAGAACAATCCGGTTCTTCTCGGTGAAGCAGGCGTTGGAAAGACTGCAATTGCCGAAGGTCTTGCACAAGCGATCATCAATCAGGAAGTCCCCGACTTGCTGTATGACAAGCGACTTGTTGTGCTCGATCTTGCAGCAATGGTTGCAGGAACGAAATATCGTGGACAATTTGAAGAACGCATCAAGGCCGTCATGAACGAAGTTCGACGAGCTAAGAATGTCATCCTCTTCATTGATGAACTACACACGCTCGTTGGCGCTGGTGGAGCAGAAGGCGCAATCGATGCGTCCAATGTTCTCAAGCCTGCTCTCTCGCGCGGTGAAATCCAGTGCGTTGGTGCAACTACCTTCGATGAATACCGCAAGTACATCGAAAAAGATGCTGCACTCGAACGACGATTCCAATCCATCGCAGTTGAACCACCAAATGCGGTGCAGACGATTGAAATTCTCAAGGGACTTCGAGATCGATATGCGGCGCATCATCGTGTGAAATACACCGACGATGCTTTGCGCAGTGCGGTGGAATTGTCGGCTCGTTACATCACGGGTCGTGTGCAGCCAGATAAGTCGATCGACGTGATCGACGAAGCAGGCGCACGATTGCGATTGAAAAGCATGACCAAGCCACCAGACTTGACCGAACTCGAAGAAAAAGTCGAACGACTTGCAATCGAGAAGGACGAAGCTGTCAAAGGTGCGGACTATGAGAAGGCTGCAGAATTGCGCGATCAAGCGGAAAAACTGCGCAAAGAGAAGGAAAAAGTCCAACAGACTTGGCGCGACCGCATGAACGAAACCGAAGCAGTTGTGGACGAAGAAGTCATTCGCGAAGTTGTCGCAAAGATGACGGGCGTTCCACTGACTCGTATGGCAAAGGGCGAATCAGAGCGATTGCTGCAACTCGAATCCGAGCTTCATCGCAAAGTCGTCAGCCAAGACGAAGCGGTCAAGGCTGTTTCGCGTGCGATCCGCAAGGCTCGTGCTGGACTGAAGGACCCGAAGCGTCCGATGGGATCGTTTCTGTTTGTCGGACCATCCGGAGTTGGCAAGACTCTGTTGGCGAAGACGATCGCAGAATTTATGTTCGGCGATCCAGAAGCGATGATCTATCTCGACATGAGCGAGTACATGGAAAAGCACACGGTCTCTCGACTCGTGGGCGCACCTCCGGGATATGTGGGCTATGAAGAAGGCGGACAATTGACGGAAAAGATTCGTCGCCGACCATATTCAGTCGTTCTGCTCGATGAAGTCGAGAAGGCGCATCCCGATGTGTTCAACATGCTCTTGCAGATCATGGAAGAAGGTCGATTGACCGATTCATTCGGCCGACAAGTCGACTTTAAGAATGCCATTGTGATCATGACATCGAATATCGGTGCAGACTTGATCAAAGGCGGATCTGCTTTCGGATTCACCAAACGAGCCGAAGTACAGGATCATGACCGCATGAAGAAAGCACTTCTCGCCGAAGCTGAAAAGTTCTTCCGACCAGAGTTCATCAATCGACTTGACGAAATCATCGTCTTCCGTCCACTGATCAAAGATGATTTGGTTCAGATCATTGATATCGAATTGGCGAAGGTTCGCGAGCGATTGACCGAGCGCCAAATGGCGCTTGAACTTGATCAACCTGCGAAAGACTTCCTGATCGACAAGGGATACAACCCAGACTTCGGAGCGCGACCTTTGCGCAGAGCAATTGGCTCGTACATTGAAGATCCACTTGCGGAAGCTCTACTCTCAGGAGAGTTCAAGGCCGGCGATACGATCAAGGGAACTCGCCCAGAAGGCAAAGAGCATCTTGCCTTCGTGATCAGTTCTACAGCGGAAATAGTGCCTACTTCT
>CAJCCX010000111.1 GCA_903961015.1 uncultured bacterium | reverse complement strand
GTATAGACCGATTCCCAAGGTCGCACGTGTGGAGCCGCTTGAAGTCCCTCGAGTGTGATCATGTCAAAGATGCTGCGGACACGACTCTTCAGCACTGGCGTCAATCGTTCCAGTTTCACTCGGTTGTCATCCATGAAGCGGCGAAATGCGGGGCCGTCTTCAGGTTCGATTGCTGAAATGCGCCGAACCATCTCGTCAACATTCTGGGTTGTTTCGATAACTTTCGGCGGTCCGTTTTTATCGCCAATAATCAATCGGTACATTGGATCGAGCCGTTGAAGTTCGACGAAGTCTGACAAACGAAACCCGCATGCGCTGAAAATCTCTTCAAGAACATAGGGCATTAAAAAGAAGGTTGGTCCGCAATCAAACGAATAGTCGCCCTTTGAGATGCGTCGGGTTCGGCCGCCAACGATCGGTTGGGCTTCGTAGACCCGAACCGACATTCCTGCCGCGGCTAACTGCATCGCAGCGGCAAGTCCGCCAGGCCCAGCACCGATGATCGCCACTGATTGGTCAGAAGAAGGGAGAATTGAATGGTTGGAGTTGTGAATCATTATTGTCCCTATGCTCAATGGATCTCACTTCAACTGTAGGCTCAATTCATGAATCCAGACACGATCGAAATTTCAAGTCAGTCTTCACAACAAGAACGTGAAAGAGGATTTTATTGTGATTCGACGAAAAGTTCTTGGCCTGTGGCAGAACGGCTGCAGTGGCTCGAAGGATTTGGCATCAGAATTGACCAACACGCAGATGAATTGATCAAAATGATTCACGCCGAAACAGGCAAGAGTTCGTGGGAGTCCTTTGCCAGCGAGATTCTCCCGCTGCGAGCGAGCATTCATTGGCACTTGAGCAATGCGCGAAGAATTCTTGCGTCGCGTCGACTTTCGGGTCGGCCTTGGTGGTTGCTCGGTCAGCGGCATCAAGTTCTTCGTCTGCCTGCTGGTCGGGTGGCGATCATTGCAACTTGGAATTATCCCGTGCAATTGCTTGGCATCCAACTTGTGCAATCGATCGTTGCGGGCAATATCACTGTCGTCAAACCTTCAGAGAATTCGCCACGCACGCAAGGTCTACTGCTGAGACTTGCTGCAGAAGGATTGCCTGATGGGATTTTGACACGAACTCCCGCGACCCGTACCGCAGGCGAAGAGTTGCTTGGTTCTGATTCGATTGATTCAACTCTTCCATTCGATCACATCGTCTTCACAGGTTCGACCGAGGTTGGTCGGGCGATCGCAAAGCGTGCGGCTGAATCGCTGACACCTACGACATTGGAATTGTCAGGATGTGATTCGGCTATTGTTTTTGCGAATGCTGATGCAAAGTTGGCTGCGAAAAGTCTCTGGCAAGCGGTGGTTCTGAATGCGGGTCAGACGTGTATGGCGCCGCGCCGAATCATTGTCGAATCGCCAATTTATCGTCAGTTTTTGACACATTTAGCGCCACAGGTTGCGGGCGCAAAGTCTATGAGATTGATTTCACAAACTGCTGCGAGGCGAATGGATGCATGCGTACGCCAGGCGGTCTCTCTTGGAGGTCATTCGCTCAGCGGAGTTGTGGAGTATTCCAATCAAGCGAATGTGCGACCGACCGCAATCTTCGATTGCCCTTCGACGAGTGAGTTGGCGATGGGAAATCATTTCTCTCCTGCAGTTGCTGTGATACGCGCTGACGATGCGGCGCATGCGCTGGCGATTCATAAAACATTTCGCAAGCATCTCAGCGTGTCAGTTTTTGCAAGTTCGCAGCAAGCTCGATCGCTTGCTGCGGATGCTCACTTCATCGGAGAAATTCGCGCAGGCTTCGTGACCTTCAATGACTCGTTGATTCCCACGGCGCACCCAAGCACATCGATCCGCGGGACCGGCGAAAGCGGGTGGGGCGCAACGCGTGGCGAAGCGGGATTGCTAGAATTAACTCGCAGCGTGACGGTATCCAACACCAGTCGTTGGATCCGAATGCCCACCGGTGAACCAGATATCAAGTCGCAGCGCATCTTGAGAGCTATTCTTGGAGGACTCCAAAGGAATCGACCAACATGACGAATCTCTCTTCTCAAACCAACCATCCGACTGCTCTTGTTATTGGTGCAGGACTTGCAGGGCTTGCATCCGCTGTCGAATTGACAACTCACGGATTCGCGGTCACGGTGATCGAAAAGAATGCACATCTCGGCGGCAAGATGAATGTTCTTGAAGAAGCGGGATTTCGCTTCGATATGGGACCGACCATCTTGACGCTTCCGCAAGTTGTTCGCGGAATCATCATTCGAAGTGGTCGTGCAGTGACTGATTATCTGGATTTGGTGCGACTTGATCCACAGTGGCGTTGTTTCTTTGATGACGGAACCGTCATAGATCTTCGCGATGGCGTCGATGCAATGGCAACTGAAATGGATTTGCAATTTCCAGGTCAGGGAGTTGGTAAGGGATGGAGAGAATTTCTTTCTTACAGCAGGCGCATGTTTGGATTGAGTGAAAAAGTTTTCTTCTATAAGGATCTTGAAGGCGTGATGGATCTCATGCGTCGATCTCCGACAAGCGAGCCTGGACTCCTAAAGGATGTGCTTGGAATGCGGATGTATGCCACCGTTGGCGGGACAGTCCATAAACATGTCGCGGAGCCGCATTTGGCTCAGTTGTGCGAACACTTTCTGCAATATGTTGGCTCGAGTCCATTTCTCTCGCCAGCGATCTTGTCGTTGATCGCTGCAGCGCAGGTCGATCACGGTTGTTGGTATTCCATGGGCGGAACGCGCTCGGTTGCGCGCGCGCTTGAACGCATCTTGCGCGAAGAGCACGCAACAATTCTCACAGGGTGTGGTGTGAAGCGAATTCTTCAAGATGGTGGCCGTGCAACAGGAGTCGAACTTGCAGATGGTTCAACACTCGCCGCAGATGTTGTTGTTTCTAATTGCGATGTGCAGCGAACGTACCGAGATCTCGTGGGCGGAAAGAATGGAATGAAGGCTCAGCGCACAATTGCGGCGAACTACAAGCCTGCATGCAGCGGATTGGTTTTGTATCTGGGACTTGATCGACAATATGACCACTTGCTGCATCACGACTTTCTTTTTAGTGGCAATTCTCAGCAAGAATTCGAGGATATTTACGAGACGGGAATTCCTGCACGGGATCCATCAATCTATCTTTGCGTGCCCAGCAGAACCGATCCAAAGCAAGCTCCAACAGGTGGCGAGTCGTTATACGCGTTGATTCATACCGCTCCGCTTCGTGAAGGTCAGCGCTGGGAAGGTGCAGGCGGAATCTTGGAACAGTATCGACCTGTCGTCATCGAAAAATTGAAGCGTTGCGGAATGCCAGATTTGGAAAAGCACATCGTCGTCGAGAAGTCGTTGACTCCCCAGTCGATTGAGCGAATGTATAACGCCGAAGGTGGCGCAATTTATGGTCTCGCATCGCACGGTCGATTGAAAGGTGGATTCAAGCCGCGCAACCGCAGCCGAGTATTGTCAGGTTTATACATCGCAGGCGGGAGCGCAAATCCAGGTCCAGGCGTGCCGATGGTTCTGATGAGTGGCGTGACAGCAGCACGAGCGGCATGTGAAGATTTGTCGATTCCGCTG
>CAJCCX010000110.1 GCA_903961015.1 uncultured bacterium | reverse complement strand
TCGTACATTGAAGATCCACTTGCGGAAGCTCTACTCTCAGGAGAGTTCAAGGCCGGCGATACGATCAAGGGAACTCGCCCAGAAGGCAAAGAGCATCTTGCCTTCGTGATCAGTTCTACAGCGGAAATAGTGCCTACTTCTGCAGCACCCGTGACTGAACCAGAACTCCCTCCAGCTTCTGCATAATCTGATCCATCGCGGATTTGATTCATCACTGATTGTTTTTACTCCCGACTTAAAAGTCGGGAGTTTTTTTGTTGAGGCGATCCATGTACTATTCGTTTTGCATGGCAATCCGCGTCATCGTTCTTCGCTCGATGCTTTTCATGCTCTTTATTGCATGCTCGACTGCGATTACTTCGATCTTCGCATCTTTCCAAAACGACCTTGGTTCGCGACTCGTTGGATCGAGCGTGCTGCTTGCAGTCGGATGTGCGGCACTCTTGCCGATGATGCCAAAGTCCGACACACAGCGAATCTTGCTGACAGGACTCGTCTGGATCGGCGTCGTCGCATTCGAAGTTGTTGCTGGACTTTTCTTGATCTGGGCAGATCTGTTAAGCGTGACATCATGGCTTCGTCCTGAGAACGTTTTCTGCGCAATGCTTGTTTCCTTTGTGGGCTACAACGCTGCCTTTATGCCGATGCGACAACTTGAACGCGCATCTGGACCACTCTTGAGCATTTCAAGATTTGCGACTGTGCTGATTGGCTTGCTCACCATCGTTATCGCATTGGCGTTGCTCACAGCCGGCATCGGTCCAAATCAGATGCAACTCACTGGAAAACTTATGGGCTCGTGGTTCACGCTGCTTTGTGGCAGCATCGTTCTGTCCTGCTGTGCATTTGGGTTGATTGCTGGATCTCCGCGCTGGCGAAAAGTGTTGGCAATCCTTGGATTCATAGCGACGAGCATTGGAGTTGCATGTTGGATGTATCAAGTCCTTTCTGACTTTAGACCAGAAGACACATCGACACTTCGCTTGGCGCTTGTTTCGAGCGGAATTGCAGCAGGAATTGGCATATTGTCAATCGGCCAAGCGCTGCCTTTAGGACCCGTTGAACATCGGTTGCTGCCTGGGATCACCCTGCTTACGACCCTTGCCGGATGGCTCGCTGGAAGTTTGTCCACAAAAAATTTCGATGGTCGATACTCTGAATTGACTGGGCGACTTCTTGCCGCAACCTTGGTCTTGGACGGCTGCTTGGCATTAACAGTCGTTATTTTCTTTGTCATTGGTCGACGGGGTGCCCACAAAGAATGGGTCGTCACAGGAGCAAGTCTTACTTGTCCGCGCTGCGGGAAGAAAGCAATTTTTTCTACTGGCGAGCATCCCTGCTCCCGCTGCGGATTTCATGTGCTCGTTGCATTTCGAGATATGAAATGTGCAGGGTGCCAACACGATGTGCAACACCTTCCCGCAGGAAACCCTTGCCCAGAATGTGGGCTTGCCGTCGAGAATTCCGCAGCGAGTTATTTGTTGGCCGGAACGGCTGGCACGGTCGATGCGCCATCCTGACTTTCGTCTGGAGCCCAACGAGCGATCAGCGCATTGGTGGTCGTAATAAGTTCATCACGATTTGCAAGAACTTTCGGCGCAGAACCTTCTACTTTGACTGTAACACCTGCAACAATTCCAACGCGATCAGCTTCTTTCAACTCACTCTGCAATGCCTTTGCATCAACACTCTCTGGAAGTTTTGGCGAGCCAAACCAAACGCGCAAACCTTGCGCGGTGCGATCAGCCCCGCCCTTCTCTTGCGCAGTCGAAGGAATGAAGCAGACTCTGTATCCAGAAATGAAACCGTGATTGAACCACTCCACGGATTCGATCCAAACCGAACCATCTGCGCCAGTTCCACTCGCAAGCAAGAGTGGCTCTGCGAGCGCGCGTGGCGCGAGAATGCGGGAATCACCACGAATCACCATCAACCATCCTGATGAAACTTGTTGATGTTCACTGCGAAAGTCAGTTGCGTATGACTCTTTGATTGTGACAGGCTGCAGAGAAACAATCATCGGCACGGTATCGATCGATGGCGTCGCAGGCAGCGCGGGCAGCGCTGGGCCTGGATTGTTTTGGTCTGGATTTTGGGCTGGATTATTCTGGGCTGGATTGGCTACCTGAGCGAAAGCGATCGCGCTTGTGCCAGCGATGCAGCATGCAATCACATTTGCTGTCAGAAAGTTGTTCAATTTTTTGGGTGCCCTAGTTTCATTTTTCATTTGAGTTATCTCGCTGCTCATTCCTTCGTGAATTGAAGATCGTCCAATATGAAACGACCTGTTGCAGATCCCGCAGTTCCTCCAACTTCGATCCGAACTGCAACGATTTGGGCAAGATTGATTCCAGTTCCACCACTTTGAAAATCTCGCAAACGAAGCCGAATTGTGCGTAATTCATTCTGCCATCCTGTGCCCGTTCCGTCGCCTGTGCGCTGATAAGGGCGGTTGACCGCCTCGCCTTGTGCCGAAGACGAAACACGAACTTCGATCCCCGCCGCATCGCGCAAGACAATGCTGAATGTTGCACCTCCGTTGAGTGTCACAGTATTGGGGTGACGCGTTCCTTGGCCAACACGAACTTCGATGAAATCCATTGCGCTCACATCACCCAATGAGGCAGGAATTGCCCATTGCATGTTCTGCGCAGAGTTCCAATCCCATGCGATCATCCGTCCAGTATCGGTCGCGGTCGCTCGACTGGATCCGTTATGTGGATTCGTAGTGCTCCATGTGTAAGTTGCATCGGTGTCACGCGAGAGCGCTTCCGAAAGATTTGCGACAGTCGAAGTGACAGTACCTCCGCAACTCGACAGGGTCGTGGATGTTTGAGTCTGAAAAGTATCGATCGACTTCACATTTGAAGATGCTGGAGGAACCAGTTCTTTCACTAGGGTCGTGGTCGCAACGACTGCAGTTGGTCGAAGGGTGGTACTCGGCCGCCACATAAATTCCTTCATCGCAGTTTCGCCTTCGATGTGATATTTGATGCCAGCCAAGATGAATGCCTTGGCAACCGCTTGTGCGCCGGCGTTCAAAATCGCAGTTCCGGTCGGCCCCACAAAGTCGTTCGTGCCGCAACAATTGAAGTCATTGTGATCTGCGCCGTGCACATAGACCGTATTACGGAATCCAACACTTCTCTCGGCAAGGTCAAACGACCACGCGACGCTACTCGTCGGCGTTCCACTGACATCGCCGTCGGCGGCTCCCCAGAGAAGCATAAAATTCGCAGCATGCGGATTTGAAGAATTGACACCCAAGAAATCCGTGGGAGAGATTGGGCAAAGAAACTTGATATTGCTCAATCCATATCCAGTTGGTGTGTATGTCCCATCGAAAATCCGGTCATATCCACGCACAATCCCTTCGCCGCCACGACTGTGGCCAATCCAAGAGATGCGCGATGCATCAATCTTTCCATTGATTGCGCCGCTCGCAACGGTGGATTGTTGCGCAATAATCGCGTTGGTGTGTTGCAATGTTGTAGTCGAAGATGTCTCGATACCAGGAACCGTATTGTTCTGATGGCTGATGACGATGAATCCCCAACTTGCTAGATGCGATCCGAGATAGTCATACCACGTGTAAAGATGACCATTGCCGTGCGAAATCACAACCAGCGGACATGGAGCCATCGAAGCGACATTTGTTGGATACCACAGTCGTGCAAGAGTGAATCCCGCAGTCGCGCCGACAGCGGTGTAACTGCTCAGAGTGGTTACTGCGAGAGGTCCAGTTGCAGTTGGATCGCGCGAGATCCAAAGACCAGCACGATCGTCGCCGCCATCGATCAAATCACCAACCGAAAACCGACCATTTCGATCCATGTCGATGACTAGGTCATATCCACGACCGACTGAAAGCCCGCCATCGCCAGAGAGCGTCTGCCCTCCCGTAACTGTAAATCGATTTTCTGAGATTCCCCCACTTGCAAAGGTGATCGGTTGCGCAGCACCCCGAACATCCGTGAGCAAATCATTCGCACCCCATTGAGCAGTTGTGCGTGCAGCGACAACAAAGAAATCAGCAGTTGCACCAACTTGAATCGATGTCAATCCAGGATCCACTGCGATCGTGACCGTAGTTCCTGCGATAAATGTCTGCACGAACGATGCGTATGGCGCAATGGTCAGTGGAAAACATGCAAGACGAATTTCCGTTGTCGGTTGCGGAGGAGAGCAAATCTGACCCCAGAGTGAAACAAGTACAGTCAAATCCGCACCATCCACATACCCGTCTGAATTCAAATCAGCAGTTCCAGATCCACCCCAGTTGGACAAGAGCGTAGAAAGATCAGCTGCGTCGACACGCAAGTCTCCGTTGATATCGCCTGGACAAGCACCCTGTGCCGCGACCGACAGCATTGCACTGCTTGCAAGTGCAATAACAACTTGAAGAGGAAGAGGTCGACATGTCATATGCGAAGAATACTCCCACATACGCACCAAGCAAAAATAATCCGCTAGAATTGAAGTATGTCAGTCATCTCAACAGCTCGAAAAAGTAGAGTCATTTGGCTTGTGGCCTATGGAATTCTTTGTGTGGTTCTGGGTTTCTGGGGAGCGTACGACTATTGGGTTCGTATCCCTAAGCATGAGAGTGATTACGCTACATTCGCAACGGCGAAGGAAAAATTTGACCGACTTGAGAAACAATCCTCAACGAAGTCTCTTAGTGCAAGCGAGATAACTGAATATGAAACGGCGAAGACTGAGATCGCTGGCTTTAAGGACGGCGCTCCTGAACCAGTTCCCGCATATGACAGACCGTTGCAACTTTGGGTTTATGTCATCGGTTGCGGAGTTCTCGGTGCGCCATGGTGTTTCTGGGGACTTATCAAACTCCGCCGGCAACGCTTCGAATTGGAAAATGATGGAACACTGATCGCAAACGAGATTCGGCTTTCACCAGACCAGATCAAATCCATCGACATGTCAAAGTGGATGAGCAAGTCAGTCGCGACTATTCACGGAACGGGTGGCGAGGAAATTAAGTTGGATGATTACATGATGAAAAACGCTCATCTCATCATTGGACGAATTGCCCATCGCTTCGACCCTGGAGCTTGGAACGAAGATGGCACCAAGTGGAAGCCCGCAGAAGAATTGGCTGGCGAAGAGACTGGCAAAGAAACTAGCAATAACCTTGGCGAAACTGCTGATTCTGGACCACGAGAAACCTGATGCCGCGTGGATTGACCGACCCAACAACCGCAATTGAGAAGCGGGATCGATGCTCCGATCTTGCGCATCGTCCACGCGTTTTGCTTGGAAAGATGGGCCTTGATGGACATGACCGTGGTGTCAAATTGATTGCGCGAATTATGCGCGATAGCGGAATACACGTCATCTATTCTGGACTCTGGCAAACACCGCGCGGTCTGGCAATCGGAGCGCGTGATGAAGATGTGGACTGCGTTGCTGCATCGATGATGAGTAACTCCCATCTTGTGCTCGTCCCGAAATTGCTGGACGAACTGCGAATCATGGGGCGCGGGGATATCGCCGTGAATGTCGGAGGAATCATTCCTCAAGAAGATGTTCCAACTCTGCTCGGCAAAGGTGTCGCTCGCATTTATCACACTGGTACCAGCATGGATCAAATCATCGACAGCGTTCGAGAGTGCGTTAAGGAATATGCGCCCCTGCCAAGTGATGCGAACTTGACTGCGAAACTTGCGCGACTGATGTCGATGGCGAACGAGGGCAAGCTTCCTCCCAACACGCCGCTGAAACGTCCCAAGCGAGTTGTGGGAATCACCGGCGCTCCTGGCGCAGGTAAGAGCACACTTGTCGCAGCGATGGCGGCCGAAGCAGTTCGTCGAAAGCACAGAATTGCAGTGATCGCCTTTGATCCGATGAGTCCAATCACCGGTGGCGCGCTCTTGGGTGATCGACTGCGTGTTGACTTCAACGCAGTCGACGAAAATGTTTTTTATCGCAGCCTGGCAATCGTTGGCGAGGATTATCGATCGCTCGATCAACTTGTTGGTCTCGTCGGCGCGGCCGGATATGAAATGCTGATCATTGAAACGGTTGGCGCTGGGCAGAATGATGTTGCGATTCGTCATCATGTCGATTGCACTGCAGTTGTCACAGTTCCGGGAATGGGTGACAGCGTGCAGATGGACAAGGCGGGCATCTTGGAAATCGCAGATCTTTTCGTGGCAAACAAGGCAGATCATGCAGGCGAAGCTCAACTCGTGCGAGAACTCTTGGATGTTGCTGCCGGTCGCAAGATTTATGAAACAGTTGCGACCCAAGGCAAAGGCATTATCGAACTGTACGAAGCGCTTCTCGAGCAGGCTTGACGCCCGCCCATTTCGATGACTTCTGCGTAGACTTCTGCGCTCAACATCTACAACCTTACAGAGCGAGAACACCATGAGCGCAACAAAACTTCCACGGAATACCAACCAAGCACTCGGCATCGGACAATACGCAATCGACTTCATGCAAAGCGGCGATCCCGCAGCAGTTGTCCAAGCGCGAACGATTCTCTTTCACACCGACAGCGTTCTTTGCGGCGCATCTGCGCTGGCACTTGGAACCAACGCGCCACGATTGCTGCGTGAAGAAGCGCTGGGATATCCAAGAAAGAAATCTGGCGCGCGCGTTTTCGGTTCTGCGCAAACAGTCGCCCCCGAAAAGGCGGTTGTTGCAAACTGTTCGGCAGTTCGTGAATGGGATTCCAACGGAACCAACTTTGGTTTCAACCCTTCGCTGGGGCATACCGCAGGCGAGTTCGGCCATAATGATTTTTATCCCGTCGCTGTTGCAGCTGCAAATATTGCAGGACTTGACGGAGCAGCAACTCTGCGCGGAATGATTGCAATCGATGAGATTCGCGGCCGTCTTGCAGAAGTGTTCAGCCTCAAGACCTACAAGATCGATCATGTTGTGCATGGCGCAATCGCCAGTGCGGCGGTCTATGGTGCGATGCTCGGCGCAACGGCGGAAGAAATTGAAAGCGCCATCGGCATGGTGGTCGCCCATTACATCCCTTGGCGGGCGATTCGCGCGGGCAAGCAATTGTCAGATTCCAAAGGCGCGTCGGCAGCAATCAGCGCAGAAGTCGCGGTACTTTCAATGCAGCGCTCGATGCGTGGCTTTATGGGGCCGCGCGATATTTTTCGCAATCCAGAAAGTATGTTTCGCCAATTCGAAAAGACCAAAGGTGATAGTCCATTCGATCTCGTCTTGGGATTTGCAGGTGAAGATTTCGCTGTCATGGGAATGCATTTCAAACTTGGTCTGTATGAGCACCAGTCCGCTGGGGCACTGCAAGGTTTGATCGATCTCATTGTTGCAAATCCAATGCTGCTCAATCACAGCGCAGAGATCGCTTCAATTCATATCAGCGCGTATGAACCTGCATTTTCAATCATTGGAGACCCTGCAAAGCGTGATCCGAAAACCCGTCAATCGGCAGATCATTCAATGCTTTATATCGTTTCCACCCTGCTTCGCAAAGCGATCGATACACACGAGATCACTGCTGGCGAATCAATGCCAGCGACCAGCGACGATTGGTGGAAGGAAATCATGCTTGGCCCGCATGATTATTCCGCTGAAGCGATCAATGATGTTCGCACGCGCGAGTTGATGGCAAAGATTCAATTTGAACATGGTGGACCAGATTATGACCGTCGATATCCAGACGGGATCCCCACTTCAATCGCAATTGTGATGAAGGACGGCAAAAAATTGGAGAGCGGACTTGTGATGTACCCCTCTGGACACGCTCGAAACACCACGGCGAATTTGTCAGAGATCTTGGCGAAGAAGTTCCAATTGCTGGGACGATTGGGAATCAAGAAGCCTAAGAAAGCAGTCAAAGTCTTGGAGCAACTCGCCACACTTTCGCCGAAACAAATCCGTTCGCTTTACAACTTCGATCTGCTTGACCGCGGTTCGTTCGAATAAATCGAGTCATAGAACTAGCGAACCAACGCCAAGCGCACGCCGCCGTGTTCATTGATGATTTCAATGACCTCGAATCGAATGTCGGGGAGATTTCGTCGGTCTAATCGATAGCGCATCCGAAGGGCGCTCACCCGTTCGGTGACCACTTCGGATCCACTCC
>CAJCCX010000109.1 GCA_903961015.1 uncultured bacterium | reverse complement strand
CTGCAACTCTTTATGGATATTGACCATTGCGATCTTGATCAGATCGGCGGCGGTGCCTTGGACAACGGTGTTGATCGCCATTCGCTCGCCAAGAGATCTCTCGCCAGCATTGGGCGATTGCACTTGTGGTACAGCTCTGCGACGACCATACAGAGTTGTCACAAAGCCTTGGCTCTTGGCTTCTTCCACGCACTGAATGAGAAATGCGTCAATGCGTGAAAATCGTTGTCGATAACCATCGATGATCTCGCGTGCGCGCGAAGGAGTTGTTCCAGCACCGAGTCGACGCGCCAGTCCCCAAGGTGTGATCCCATAGATAATTCCAAAGTTCACCATCTTCGCACCGCTACGTTGTTGATCTGTCACTTGTGAAGGATCTATACCGTTGACTTCCGCAGCGACTGCAGTGTGGATGTCGATACCTGCTTGAAATGCAGCGATCATCGCAGGATCATTTGCCAAATGCGCCAAGACACGAAGTTCGATCTGTGAATAGTCGCACGCAAGCAGTTCATACTGAGGCGGAGCAATAAACGCACGCCGAATATCGCGGCCAACCTGCGAGCGAATCGGTATGTTCTGCATATTGGGATCGCTTGACGACAATCGTCCAGTCGCAGTGCCCGTTTGATGGAATGATGCGTGAATCCGCCCTGTCGCAGGTTCGATTGCGTGACGCAATGCTTCAAGATATGTCCCCACCAATTTTTTCAGCCGTCGATATTCGATCATCTGAGTTGGCAATTCGCTTTCGACCGTTGGATCCCCTGCCAATCTCTCGAGAACTTCAATTCCTGTACTCGGTCCGCCTTGCACTTTCTTAGATGCCTTTAGCCCTAATCCAGGGGGTTGCGCAGTCGGTGAATTAAAGAGAACCGCCGCTAATTGTTTTGGGCTATCTGGATTGAATGCATGAGGAGCAAGCGCGATGATCGAATTGCGAAATTCCTCAGTCGTCGCGGAAAGTCGTAGGCACTGCTTTTCCAACTCTGGTGCGTCGACAAGAATGCCGTTGAATTCCAATTCTGCAAGAACATCGATCAAAGGCAGTTCGATGTCTCTGTACAAAGTACCAAGTCCATCCCCATCAATTCGATCGGTCAAGATTCGGTCGAGACGCAAAGCGATATCCGCATCTTCCGCTGCATATGGAGCAGCAAGAGCAATCGGAACTTGATCGAATGTTCGCTGAAAATCACCGCTGCCAATCAGATCCTTGATTGGAACGCACGTGTACTCAAGCTGAGATTGTGCGAGAGAATCAAGAGAATGACTCATACGCGTTGAGTCGACAACGTACGACGCAACCATGGAATCGCCTACAAGACCACGAACAACGACACCGTGACGCCGTAGAACTTGAATGTCAAACTTTGCGTTGTGCGCTACTTTGCCAACGGTTGCGTCTTCAAACAAAGAACGAAGAAGATCGAGGGCTTCGGTCGTCGAACAATGCGTCGAAGGATCTGGCGAACGGGTTGGGATGTAAACGCCCTGCCCCTTGCGCCAAGAAAGACTCACCCCACAAAGTCGAGCGACAACCTTGTTGAGAGAATCTGTTTCAGTGTCGAACGCAATCCGCATACCTTTCGCAGACGCCGCACGAGCATCTGCGATCACGGCTTGAATTTCAGCGGCTGTACGAGCAAGCGTGTACTCCGCGCTATGAACTGGATGTGAGAGCGCAATCGCTGCTCCCTCAGTCGTTATTGATTGCTCAGCATCAATCAGTGCTGCAAAGAGCGGAGCGTCAGCGGCGTCATCAGCAGATGTGCGGCGTGCGACCTTTGGACCTGGCGTGATTGCACGCGGAGTTGTTTGCGCTGCAGTGCGAGTATCCATGGCAGGAGTGGAGGATTTACCAGTCAACAAAGTTTCCACTTCGCCTCGCAAGCGACCAAATCCAAGTACGCCAAGCAGAGCCAATATTGCAGGAACGTTCGCACGATTCAAATCCAAGCGCGCTGCGTCATAAGAGAAATCGATTTGACAATCTTCCTTCAACGCGACAAGTTTTCGTGCCAGAGCAAGCGTGTCTTGTGCAGCGACAATCGCATCGCGCCGCTTGGGAGTCAGTGCATCGAGATTCGCCAAGAGACCGTCGATCGAACCATATGTTGTGATCAATTGAGCAGCAGTCTTGGGACCGATTCCAGCAACTCCAGGGATATTGTCTGAAGTATCTCCCATAAGGGCGAGCATGTCTGCAACTTGATCGGCGCGAACGCCTTTGGTTTCGAAGAGTTGCTCTGGTCCAAGATCGATTCCAGTTTGAGGATCAAAGAGCGTTGTCTGCGCATCAACAAGTTGTGAAAGATCCTTATCGCGAGAGACAATTCGCATTCGCATCGAAGAGTTCTCGCGTTGCACTCGCCGTGCAATTGTTGCGATGACATCATCATCTGCTTCGACTTGCTCTATTGCAAAGACTGGAACCCCAAGAAGTTTGGTGAATTCAAGACATCTTTGCACTTGCCCATGAAAATCCAGCGGCGGCGGCGTTCGATTTGCCTTGTACTGAGCATAAATCTGCGAACGAAAAGTCCGTTGATCCCCCGCTGCGTCGATCACCAACGCAAGAGATGTCGGTCGCTGTTCACGAAGCAGACGCAGCATCATCCCAACGTAGCCATAGACCATGTGCGTCGGCTCATTCGTTGTCGGACTGGTCATTCCTCCGCGAATTGCGTAATAGGCACGAAAAAACTGCGCGTGCCCATCAACAACATAGAAAATGTCATTGTTGTCGGACACGCGCAGAACTTTTCAATGAAAGTAAATCAGAAACTGGATCAGCCTTTTGTACCGATTGCCTTGAGAATCTCGGCTTTCAAGTCGCCTACCAAATCGCTTTTTGGATCAAATCCTGTATGGACATTCACAACTTTTCCATCCATACCAATGATGACGGTTGCTGGAATGCCGTCGAAACCATACTGCTTCACAACATCGCCAGCATGATCGAGCAGTGTTGGAAAGACGAAAGCTTGCTTGGTCCAGAACTCCTTGGATTTCTCGACGGTGTTGTCTCCTCGTTCCCAGACATTGAGTCCCAAGACGACAACTGGCTGCTTCGTTTCGGCAACCCATTGAGCGAGCGCATTGATCGACGGCAGGCCCTTGCGGCCTAGGAGT
>CAJCCX010000108.1 GCA_903961015.1 uncultured bacterium | reverse complement strand
CTGACATCGTTAATGATCGTTGCGCCAGCATCAAGCGCTGCTTCGGCGACGATTGCGTGGGTGGTGTCAATTGAAATTGCAAGAGTTGATGGAAGATCCTTTGCCAGCCGAGCAATGACTGGCTGGGTTCGCGCGATCTGCTCGTCAACAGAGACGGGCGCTGCACCGGGACGAGTGCTTTCTCCACCGATATCAAGAATATGCGCGCCGTCGTCAATACAAAGTTGCGCAAATACACATGCGCGGTGAAGATCATTGTGCTGAGCGCCATCTGAAAAAGAATCTGGCGTCACATTGATGATCGCCATGATGAGGGCGTGCGCCGAAGGAATCGAAGCGCGGGAGTTGCTCGACGACAATTGAAGAATGCGATCAGGCGAGATGCGCCATGAAATCGCTGATTGACTTTCAGGGGGCGATCTTGACATTCCCGCCGTCTGTTTCCGCTTTGTTTGCATCGGTCTGCTTTGTCCGTCCACCACCAAGCGCACTGCTCAATATCTGGTCGTATCCAGCCGCGAGCACCGCAGTTGGAATCATCACTGCTGCTTCGAATGATTGCGGATCAGATCGAAGTGCGATCGCGATTGGAGGACTGCGCGAAGGAATCGACGGCAGTGCCATACCGCCACCGCCGAAGGAATCAGCGATTTGCTTGACGACTTTGAGAATCTGTCCAACAGAAATGAACGCCTCGATTTGAGCGCCAGGAACAAGCCATGGGCGCATTGCGACCAGCACACTTTCATCTTTGAGTGAATCGCCGCCATTTGCAGAGGCAATCGCGCGATCGAGAACATCAGGTCGCTGACTGAAAGTGATCAGCACTGACTTGGGCATCATCTTGAAGAATCCATGCATGCCGCGCGAACCAAAGATCGCCTGGCGAGTGATTTGACGCATTGCAACTCCGCTGAGATCTGCCCCTTCCGCTTCACTTGCGCCAAGCGGAGTCTCCTTCAACTCGAATGCATCCGCGACCGTTCCATTTTTCAGAGTGCGACCATCTTCCCACGCCGGTTCTTTTCGAACGCCTTCCGATTTTCCAGCCTGCGCCATCAAAGAAGACTTGAAGAGATCGCGAATCATTTGCGGTTGGTCAGTTTCGATCAGTAATGCACAATCATTCAATGCGCCACCAGCGAGAATTCCAAGCTTGGATGGGTACGCCGCAAATCGAATGGATCGCACGCCTTCCTTTGCTTGCGATAACCAGGCAGGTACAAAATCAGAAACTCCAAGCGCTGCGGTCAACGCATCGAGTTTGTTTGCGCCCCCAAGCGCCTGCGCATCGATAGCAGCGGCGAGATAGAAAGAAGATTTCGGCAATCCAGACAACGTCGCTGCGCCACCGCCCTCAACAGGCTTCGCGCCCGAAGCAATCTTCGTCAATTCGCTCTCAGGGGAATAGGTCGAGTATGCACGAATGGAAAGTCCAAGTGCGTCGGCATCAAGAACCAACAAACCATCAGAAACTCCCGCAAATAATGCGCGGAATTTCTCTGTACGACCAGCGAAACCAGCGGCAATTCCTTCTGGCATCTGTCCGCTTTGCTGCGCTCGATCGGTTGCTGCGGCTTGCGATTCTGCCAGCGCGATCGCGCTTGCCCATGCCACAAGATCGCCGCCACGTGCCAGCGTCATGCCTCGCTCGCCGATTTTCTTCGAGAGCACTTCGCCGATTCCGCCAGCCGCGTCATATCCATCGATCGCAGCCTTTGATGTGGACACGATGACATGCTTTGCCAGAGTGCGCGAATAGACTTTCTCGTTTCGAAAGGTTCCAACACCATCATCGCCTGGCGCAAGATTTGCTTTAACAAATGCAGCAGGATCTTCGCTGGGAATGAGCAACACAAATGGTCGCGGGAGAACTTCGCCAGCTTTCATCTCGCCGCTAGGAAGACTCGTTGTCCAGGCAGCCATCGATCCGCGCTCGTCGAATGATTCGCGAATGCCAAGCATGCCGCGCAACTGATCCACGGGCCGACCTGCGATCACCGTCTCTTTACGATCCATTCCAGCAACGCACGCATCAATATCGCTAGAAATTTTCGCAAGACTTGGAATGACAATCAAACTCGCCGCATCTTTAGGGATGAACGCGAGAACATCATCGAGCGCGTCTCCACTCGACGAAGCGCATGCAATAAAAGTCAACGCGATTGCGCCAGCAATGGACGATTTGCGCGATTGACGCAAATGGCTGGATAGCAAGGCAAATTTCATGGATTTGATGGTTGTGGCGCTGCCGTTGAATTTGCTGCTGCAAGAGCAGTGTCAATGCACTTCTTCAACTCTGCACTATCAGGCTTTGTTGAACTTCCAAAAAATTCGATCGGCTTTCCATCTTTACCGATCACATACTTTGAAAAGTTCCAGCCTGGCAACTTGCCAGTGCTCGTTCCAAGAAATTCATAAATCTGCGATTGACCTTCACCAGCTTTGGTCTGCGACTTTTCCATCATTGGAAAGGTCACGCCATAATTTTTACTGCAGAAGGATTGAATCTCCTGTGCCGAACCTGGTTCTTGTCCACCGAAGTCGTTGCTTGGAATTCCGATGACAACAACACCTTTGCTCTTCATGTCGTCATACAACTTTTGCATTCCCGCATACTGCGGTGTGTATCCACACTTGCTTGCGACATTCACAATCACCACAACTTTGCCCTTGAACTGAGCGAGGTCATATGATTTTCCTTCGAGATCTTTGATTGGAATTGTGTACATAGTTTTATCTTTCCACTTCTCTGTAAGTGCTGGAGTTTGCGGAGCAGTCTGCGCGCATGCGATACCAGTGGCGAGCAGAATGACTGAGACGACAGTGTGACGAATGGCTGAGATCATATTTTTCCTTATTGAAAAGACGGTCACGCAACCATCACTCGACGGTCACGCTCTTGGCAAGATTGCGTGGCTTATCCACATCTTTCCCGCGAAGAACTGCGGCATGATAGGCAAGCAATTGCAGCGGAATGACAGAAACAAGCGGCTGCAACTGTTCGATGACATCTGGAACATAGAAAACTTCTTCTGAAACCGTACGGATGTGTTCGTCACCCTCGGTGGCAACAGCGATCACATGACCACCACGACTGCGCACTTCAGAAATATTTGCAAGCACTTTTTCATATTGCGAATTTCTGGTCGCCACAAACACGACCGGCATCCCCTTGTCGATCAACGCGATCGGACCATGCTTCATCTCCGCTGCAGGCATTCCTTCTGCGTGGATGTATGAAATTTCTTTCAGCTTCAACGCGCCTTCGAGTGCGACGGGATAGTTGACGCCACGACCAAGGAAGAGCCAATTCTCGCGCTGGACATATTTTGCAGTCGCTTTGCAAATTGCGTCCGACGTTTCCAACACGCGCTGAATCTTCTGGGGAATCTCAATCATCTCTTTCAAGAATGATGTGACATAATCCTGGCTGAGATATCGGCGGCGACCTATATAAAGAGACAACATCGCCAAAGCCAGAATCTGTCCCGTGAACGCCTTCGTACTTGCGACTCCGATTTCCGGCCCGACGCGCAAATAAACGCCAGCATCAGATTCACGTGCGATGGTGGAACCAACAACATTCACAACGCCAAGTGTCAACGCACCGCGTTGTTTCGCTTCTTGGAGCGCAGCAAGTGTGTCAGCGGTTTCGCCGGACTGACTGACGGCAATGACGCAAGTTCCAAAGTCGACGATGGGATTGCGATATCGAAACTCGCTGGCGAAATCGTTTTCCGCAGCAATTTTCGCAAGATCTTCCATCAGATATTTTCCAACCATGCTTGCGTGCAAAGCTGTTCCCTGCCCAACCATAACGATGCGCTTGGCATTGGCGAGCGTGCGCGCGTGGTCAACGATGCCACCAAGCACAATCGATCCTGTCCGCGTATCAACTCGACCTTGCATCGTCATGCGAAGCGATCGAGGCTGCTCGAAAATCTCCTTGAGCATGTAATGCTCGTATGGGCCTAAATCGATTTCGGCTAATTCGAATTCCAACTCGCGGACTTCCGTGGTAATTGGCACGTCATCAATCGTCGCGGTTCGGAAGGAGTCACGGGTCAACTTGGCAACCGTGAAATCTGGCAGGGTGAACGCTTGCGTGGTGTGAGCGACGATTGCGCTCGAATCACTCGCCACGATGTACTCGCCGTTGCCAACGCCAACCATCAGCGGAGAACCCTTGCGAGCAACCACAAGCGTGTCAGGTTCCTCTGCGCACATCACTGCGATGGCATATGCGCCAGTGACTTCCCGAAGAGCTGCCTGAACTGCTTTCTCCAAATCACCGTGATAGAGCTCGCCAATAAGGTGCGCGAGCACTTCTGTGTCAGTCTCGCTGCTGAAAGTATGTCCCTTTTCTTCCAAATACTTCTTTAATGTCGCGTAATTCTCGATGATTCCGTTATGGATGATCGCGATTCCATGTCCTTGCTTGGCATCGTCTTGGTGAGGATGAGCGTTTGCTTCGGTCACACCTCCGTGAGTTGCCCAGCGCGTGTGAGCAATGCCGATAGTTCCACTCAGGCCTTCTGTCACCTGCGTCTTTTCTTCAAGCACGCGAACCCGACCAACCGCCTTGCAAATGTGCAAGCCATGATTCATCAAACCAATTCCTGCGGAGTCATAGCCTCGATACTCCAAGCGCTTCAAACCTTCCAGAAGGATTGGCATTGCTTGCTTGCGACCGATATAGGCGACGATTCCACACATGATTGACAACTCCTTAATTAAAAGTTCTTACAACAAATCCATCCATAAGGTAGCGTATATGTTCAAGAGGTTGCACGCGTGTGCGACCGATTGGCAGGACGCCTTCTTCGAGGTCTTTGACGCATGGATGCGTCGCATACTCCTCACGACATCACCGATCGCAAGAACGCGATTCGATCCGAAATGCGCACGCGCCTCGCGACGCTCACGGCGGATCAACGCGCTGAGTGGTCCACTGCAGCATGCGCGAGATTAATTCGGTCGGTTGCATTTGCCCGCGCGAGTCGTGTCATGCTTTATATGCCAATGCGAAGTGAGGTCGACGTGATTTCTGTTGCACTTGAAGCATTTCGTTTGGGGAAATCTGTCTGCGTGCCGCGTGTAGATGGTTCGCGCAAGACCATGAATGCCGTCGAAACAACTTCATTTGACGATGAGTCGATGGATTCTGACTCGCTCGGAGTTCGCGCACCGAAAGTCGGCCAAGAAATCCTGCCGGAAGAGATTGACTTGGTCATCGTTCCAGGCGTTGCATTTGACATGCATGGATTTCGCCTAGGCCGCGGAGGCGGATTTTACGATCGATACCTTGCGCGATTTTCTCGCAACACTGCGACGATCGGAGTTTGCTTTGACATCCAATTCGTCGAAGAGATCCCAACAGAACCAACTGACATCGCCGTCCATGCAGTCGTGAGTGATCGTCGCGCCGTCCAACGCGATCCATCGCTTGCATTACTCGCAATCCAAGATCGAAATCACACTTAGAACTCATTCAAAGGAATCCAACATGACACTCGATAGCCAACAACCACGATCCTCTTCCGCAACTCTCTTCGGTGCGAATCGCCGCAAGTTGATTCCCATCACGCTTGCATTGGTTGCGGCTGCTGGAGTTGCAGGCGGAACATTTTATTTCACGGGAAATGATAAAACGCCAACAACAGATCGCGTGTCGACGAACGCCGTGCCGCCAACGAATGCGACACCATCCGCGGCGCCAGTCGTCGCACAAAAAACGCCTGAAATGCCTGCCATTACAGCAAATTCTGGGCGGCAGCCTGTTGCGATGACCGCGCCTGTTGAGGGCGGTGGCGCAGCGATCCAACCAGCCACACCTTCAGCAGCACCAAGCACAACGAATCTTGCAACAACGCTTGCGATGACTCAGGCCGATCCTGTCGGCGCACGACTTGCATTAACGCGCTTGCTCGATCGCCGCGAATTGAATGCGGCCGAAGAATTTTCTGCGATGACATCACTGCGAGAGCTGAACGCAAAACTATTTTTCTCGCCCGCAATGAGTGTCAGTGATCCATTCATTCGCGTCTATACGGTGCAGCCCGGCGACACTCTTTCCAAGGTCGCAAAGAAGAATGATGTGCAAACGGATTGGCGAATCATCCAACGCATGAATGGCATGAAGAGCGAGAAGTCGCTGCGTGTCGGACAGAAAATAAAACTTCCGGTTGGTGCGTTTCACGCGGAAGTATCCAAGAGCAACTATCAAATGAAGATTTATGCAGGCGAAGGTCCAAGCCGCGTCCTGATCGCAATCTTTCCAGTGGGGCTTGGCGAGTTGAACTCGACGCCAACTGGCGCATTCATGGTGCGACCAAAAAGCAAACTCATCAATCCAGAATGGAATAACCCTCGCACAGGCGAGCATTTCGCATCTGACGATCCAAAGAATCCAATCGGCGAACGATGGATCGGATTGATCGGGGTCGAAGCGCACAATCAAGGATTCAAGGGGTATGGAATTCACGGAACTGTTGATCCTGCTTCGATCGGCAAACAAGCATCAATGGGATGCGTCCGTATGAGCGATGCAGATGTTGAATTGGTGTATGAATTTCTCACCGAACCAAACAGCACGATTGTTATTGCTCCGTAAATAAAATTGTGAATGGGAGTTGAATTTGCATTCAATGCAGTGTTGTGCTGCAGACTGATTTGCCAACGTGGTAAAACACATACGGAATTGTTTTATGTGGGCGCCGCGGGACGCATATCCTGGCGCTCAAACATGCATGGACTCAAAAGTGGTTCGTGCAGAATTTGGCAGTGGACTGATTCGCCCCCGGGCTCAAACATGCATGGACTCAAAAGTGATTCGTGCAGGATTTGGCAGCGGACTGATTTGCCCTCGGGCTCAAACATGCTGCGCCTCGCCTACGCGGACTCCGGCTCGGCTTGCAAACTCGCCGGGGTTCAAATCATTCCGCTACCTACGTTGGCGAATCAAATTCTCGCTCGAACGTTTTTCAGATTCCGTCACGCATCCGTTTGCGTGCCCAGCCGTTGGAAAGTTCTCTCGGGCGAGTTCCACAGGCCCCCCGACTTTCGCACGCTCTACGGCTTGAAATGGGCAAGAAGTGTCGAAAAACGACACGGGGTGCCCGTTTCAGAGGCTCGACGCTGCAGTGCTTGCGCGAATCCGTTTGCGTGCCCAGCCGTTGAAAAATTCTGCCGGGCGAGTTCCGCAGGCGGCCGACTGCACTTGCAATAAAAATTTCGTAACCCAGATCGTGTCGGTCGCCGAGGACTGTCTGAGCCCGGCGGGATCTTTTCACGGCTGCTCTCTAATGCGTTTCTGTGGCTGTTTTCGTGGCTGTTTCCGTGGCTGTATTCGCGGCTGTTGCGCAACTCGACTCAGCCTGTCCACGGCCCGCTTGATGACCACTCGCCCCGCGCTGGTCCATCTGGATGATTGCCACTTGATCGCGTCGCTCCAGATGATCGAGGTGCTCGCGCTAACTTTGCAGCCAACAACATTGCTTCGCGCATCGCACTTGGGTCTGCTTTCCCTTCGCCTGCAATACCGAATGCGGTTCCATGATCGGGACTGGTTCGAACGATAGAAATTCCAAGCGTCACATTCACCGCGGATTCAAATGCAACCATCTTCAGAGGAATCAATCCCTGATCGTGATACATCGCCACAACCAAGTCAAATCGCCCATTGAGCGCATCACGGAAAATGGTGTCAGCAGCCCACGGACCCGATGCATCAATGCCTGCGCTACAGGCCATATCGATTGCGGGTCGAATGATTCGTTCTTCTTCATCGCCGAATAATCCGTGTTCGCCCGCGTGCGGATTCAGCCCGCACACTGCGATTCTCGGCGACGCAACTCCCATGTCTTTACAAAATCGATTACCCAAATCAATCGGATCAAAGACTCGACCAATGGTCAGTAAATCTCGAATCGTCATAAGTGGGACGTGTGTTGTCGCCAATGCAACGCGCAACTTCGGCGCTGAAAATGCCATGCAATGACGGCGCGCGCGCGTGCGAAACGCAAACAATTCTGTATGCCCAGGCCAGCGATAACCTGCAAGCGACCAAGACTCTTTACTGATCGGCGCTGTCACAACTGCGTCGACCCGCCGAGGATCCCCTTGAGCACGCATCGCATCTGTGATCGCTGCTTCGACATAATTCTTGCTTGCCAATCCTCCAACCTTCGAAGGCTCTCGCCCATCGAAAAGTCCAAGCACTTGTCCGTGATCGAGCACAACATAATCCGCATCAATTTCATGCTGAGCGCGCTCACTCTCCACAGCAACCCGAAGCCAATTCACTGGGATTCCGCTTCGCTCTGCTGCGATATGCATCAAATGATTGGAACCATGCACGACCCATTTCGCAGCGCGCCTGACGATCGGATCGTGAAGGGCCTTGACGGTGACTTCGGCTCCGATGCCGCAAGGATCACCCAAAGAGATTGCGACCGTTGGTCGGTCCATGTTCATATATGGAATGCTAGCGAAGTAAATGTGCAGATTTATGGTCGTTTCGACCGATTCGGCACAGTACAGTAATTCTTTCCGCTGGAGCGAAAACCAGCACTTCCGCCTCGGCTTCTGCACAGTCCAGACATACAAACACCATCTTCCAACTAGCTATGAACGATACCGATCCCCGCTATTGCCCGCACATGGACATCAACGATCATCGTTGCACGTCGCGGTTTGCGCTTGGCGAGGTCGAACAATTGTTCACATATTGTTGCGGTGGATTTCATGGATGCGCGCTTTATCACCGAATCAATATGGAAGCGCGATTTCGCGAAACCGTTGGCGACAATCAAAAAGGCATCCTTCAGAAAAATCTTGTTCCCGCACTCATGCAACCCACAGTCCATGGAAGTTCTTACCGTAGCCGCCCGAAGACGCCGTGACTTTCTGGCGTTCTGCCGGATCGAATGCGGACTTGCGACTCTGACTTTAGAGGCGTACGGTCGCGATTTGGATCTCTTAGCTTCATATCTCAATACTCGCGGCAACGAAGATCCTTCGACAGCGACGATGGCGGATCTGACAAACCATATTCGCTGGCTTTCCAAAGAGCGGGAATATCAAGCGACCACTGTCACGCGTCATCTTGCGACAATTCGAGTCTTTTTTCGCTGGCTTCGTGCGATGGGAACGATCACGCGTGATCCCGCACGATTGCTCGAGCGACCAACTGCATGGAAGCGTTTGCCTGGTGCGATGACAGCAAAGCAGATGAAGACACTCGTCGAGTTTCCATCACCAGCACAAGGAAAATTATGGCTGAGAGATCGTGCGATGTTGGAACTTCTGTACGGTGGCGGATTGCGCGCGAGCGAAGTCTGCACCGTGAAGGTGAATGATTTTCACGAGACTATTGGCTCGCTCGCGGTCACTGGCAAAGGCGGCAAGATGCGCATTGTGCCCATTGGGGTTCCGGCAATTCGTTGGACGCTGAAATATCTTGCGGAGTGTCGCCCTGCGCTGGCGAAGGTTGGCGGAGGGAAAGATGGTTTCCGATTGCTTCTTTCGTTTTCTGGACGACCACTCGACCGCGTTGCAATATGGCAGTTGGTCAAGAAAAATGCGGCGCTTGCAGGATTGAACGATGTGCATCCGCACACACTTCGACATTCATTCGCGACGCACTTGGTCAACGGTGGCGCGGACTTGCGCGTCGTACAAGAATTACTCGGACATTCCAGCATCACAACCACGCAGATTTATACGCATGTCACGCGAGATCATTTGAAGGAAGTGATCGCGAACTGTCACCCGCGCGAAATGAAGATGCGCAAAGTGAATGCAAAGCCGCTTCAACCCAGTGTCAGTCGACGCGGGAAATAAGATAGTTTCGCTGCGTCCTTCACCATCGCAAGGGTTTCTTCGGCAACTCGATTTGCGCGCACACATCCATCTCGAAGAATGTCGACGATCGCATCATCACTACCTTCGTATTGCTTGCGACGCTCGCGCATCGGCTCGAGCAAACGATTGAGAGCCTCCGCAACTTCTTGTTTCACATGACCATCACCAAGATTGTCACCGCGTGCATATCGATCTTTCAATTCTGCGACTCTCGCTGCATCAGGGATGAAAGCATCAACATATTGAAAAAGCGCGTTGTTTATATCGCCTGGCTCGGTGGGACTTTGTCGACCTGTGAATATCTTGCCCATCTTTTTCTGCACTTCTTTTGGGGGATCTGCGATGAATATCGCGTTCCCAAGGCTCTT
>CAJCCX010000107.1 GCA_903961015.1 uncultured bacterium | reverse complement strand
TAATGCCCGCGGGCATAAAGCAAAGTATTTCTTCGAGATCAATGGCGAAGACGCATCAATGTCGTGGGATCTTCATGATCTGCATCGGCTTGAGTTTTTCGATCACAGCGACGAGTCGCGATTGCGCGGATGGAGATCGATTCACGTCACTGATGGCGATCATCCATACATGAAAAATTGGTGGGTGCCAGGATTGACGATTGGATATGAGCATTCATTCATCCATCACCTTGCGGACTTTCTCAAGTCATTGGAAGACGGCACTGCGGCTCATCCAACTTTTCGTGAAGCACTTGAAACGGGCAAGGTGTGCGACGCCGTGCTAAAAAGTGCAAAGAGCGGTCAGTGGGAAGCAACTGGCGTGAAGTGGTCGGAGTGAATGAGCGCACATTGCTGCACAAAGTCCAAGTGTTTCTGATCGGTGGATACGATTCTCCTGTGAAAATTACTTCCCTGATCGTCGCCGGACTTCCTGCAGTGGTCTGTTTCAGCGCGGTCACTTCATCAGTGATGTGTTGTAAGATTTTAAGTTTCATGCCTCGTACTTTTTATTCGTCAGTATAAAAATCTTTTTGAAATCTAATTGTCGCGTCCTCGTACTGGAGATTCAAATGCAAAAAAGTAGCGTTCAATATAAAAGAGTTCAGTACGGTCGAGGTTTCACACTTATCGAAATGCTGGTGGTTATCGGGATCATCGTCATACTTGTAGGGTTGTTACTTCCTGCTGCTTCAATGGTCCGCGCACAGTCATACGCCGTGCAGAGTCAGTCCAATTTGAAGCAGTGGGGGCTCGCCATCGTGCAGTGGTCGAACGTCAATAAAGAGCAGATTCCTTGGGAAGGTGCAAAGGACACTCCTCCGATGGCGGCAAATCTTGCGCAGGATGTTTTTTGGCCCAACGCTCTTGCGTCGTTCGTTGGCGCCGCAACTTATCGCGAGATGGTCGAAGAGGCATACACGCGGCAGGAATATGTCTCGAATTGGAATAATCATAATTCCGTGTGGACTGATCCAGCAGCGAATCCTGTGCAAGCCGAGCCTTGGGCATTTGGCGAATCAGGCAAGGGCGGAATCTCACGCGGCTTTTGGTTTTCTTATGTAATGAATCTTCGTCTCAATCAGACCCTTCTCTCGAGCGCCGGATTGCCCTCAAGTTCTTTTCAGAAACTCATGCGCATGACCTATATCCCATCACCTGATCGCACAGTGACCATGCTGGAATTGCGCGCGAACCCAAATGAACTTCCCCAAAATGATCCAGGCTTCATCCGAAATCTCGATCGTGCAGCGTGCAGTTGGAAGCGATTTGCGTCACGCCATTTCGAAGGTGGCCACCTCACTTTTGCTGACGGTCATGTGCAGTGGATGTCCAACGATCAGGCGACTACGAATGTGCAGGGCACTCGCGACCCTTCAACACCTGGCGGCAACTGGAACACCGATAAATTAGTGTGGGATCCTATGGGACCTGCGTTCAACTGAAGCCAGCCGATCACCCCGTCCACGCCGCGAGCATCGCAGTTGTCGAGGAGTGATTGGGGGATCAGCAGAGTTGGCCACAGAATCAGTGATCAGTTCAGGCAGGGGCCCCACGCGCCCAAAACGGTAGCGAGATCAACTCCGTTTACAAAGCCGTCGCTATTCACATCGCCGGTCGAACCTGCGGGAACAGTTCCCCAATTCGCGAGAAGGATTGCAAGTTCGATCCCGTTGACGAGACGATCTCCGTTGAGATCGACCAAGCATTGGCATTGGTCGGGCGTGCCATCACCGTTCAAATCGAGGACAGTTCCTGCTCCGATATCAATGGAATCTGGCACGCTGTTCGTGTTGCAATCACGCGTCCGATCAAGAATTGAAATCAGTCCAGCACTTGGAGTCGTGCCATTGTTTGTCGCTGGAGCAGAAGCAAAGACATCCGACGAGGTGATCGCAACTCGAGTGCCAAGCAATTGCATCCCTACTGCAGATCTTGCCATAACGGCGCTGCTCTGTGAAGATGGATTGAAGTAGACCCACGCGCCGCCGCGGAGAGAACCTTCAACTTCAAATCCAGGTGCGCCAACGACAATGCTGACACCATCAGTGCTGACGGCGAATCCAAATTCTGCATCAACGGATCCAACCGGTGGAAGCAGGGTACGAACGAGTGTGACCGCGTCGCCATTCACTGGAACCTGAAAAACATACGCCGCACCAGCTCCTTGTCCAGCATCGTCGCGGCGTGATGCTCCGACAACGAGCAATCCATTCTTGAACGCAACGCTCTGGCCGAAAGAATCCTCGGCGATCGAAGTCGGCGCAAAGAGTTTGTGGGCGAGCGCAAATGATCCTGCAACATATCGATAGACATACACCGCGCCGGAGTTGATCGCACGATCATCATCGCCTGGCGCGCTGATGGCAAGCCAATCGCCATC
>CAJCCX010000106.1 GCA_903961015.1 uncultured bacterium | reverse complement strand
TTCCCCTCCATCATCAGTATCGCAACAATCTGTTCGATGTTCGCACTTGGGAGGTGATGGCCAAGATCGACCAGCGTCAACGCCTGCTTGCCAAGTTTGCTTGCAAACATGTGCGAATAGCCCCAGTCGCCCACCGTCGTTGAATACATATTCGGCTCGAACGCCTTGTACTCGATGTACATCTTCCAGTCAGCAGGTAATGCGCGATAGATCTGTTTCATACTCTCAAGTGTGCGCTCGAACGATCGGCGAAAATCGATCTGGCCTGGAAAGCAAGATCCGTCTGAAAGCCAAAGAGTCAATGCCTTGGAGCCGACCAATTCTCCTTGGCGAATCGTCTCGATATTGTGTTCGACGGCTTGGTTGCGCACAGCCTTGTCGACATGAGAAAGCGAGCCAAATTTATAACTCAGTGGCTGCGACGGTTGATCTTGAAATGTGTTGGAATTGACCGCGTCGAATTGGAGTCCGTGCGAACTCGCTCTCGTTCGAACCGCATTTGCATCGTCAACGGAGTCCCAAGGAAAATGAAGTGAAATCGAACCGCACGATCGATTGATTGCGTGCAGGAGTCCCACATCATCGATTTTTTCCAGCAAGGTGCGAGGCTCACCTGCACCTGCAAATCGACCGAAACGCGTGCCCCCTGTTCCGAGCGCCCAACTGGGAATAGTGATCTGAAATGCAGCAACTTTCGCAACGATCGAATCGCAATAAGCAATATGAGTCGACGCCCACTCAAACCGCCGTTGATGTTCAGCAATGTTCAAATCATTGTGCTCGGCGATCAAAGACTTCTTGATTTGCATTGGAAGCTTTTATTCCCAGGTTAGATAAAAAACTTCACGCAGCGACAACGAGACTGGCGAGTTATCAGGATTCGTTTCCATGACATCTTTCATTGCCGCCCACCACTTCTTCACAATGGGATCATCTGGCAATCGATCAAGCATGGTTGCATCCACGCATCGCAAGACCCCGAAGAGATCGTTCGTACTTTCATCGAGAAATATGGAATACTCAGAAACTCCGGTTCGCCGCAAAAGCGCTGAAAGTTCAGGCCAAATGTCATCGTGCCGACGCTTATATTCAACCGCCATTCCTGGAAAGAGTTTCATACGAAAAGCAACTCGTTGCATTGGGGATCTTCGCCTAGTGCTTCTGATTCGTGGGCTTCGAAGGCAAGGCTGCCAAACGAGCGATGAAAACAATTGTGATGAAGACTCCAACAATTGCTTCGAGCATGCACGTTGCACGTGCCCACGGGGATACTGGAATGATGTCGCCATATCCAACGGTGGTAATCGTACTGATCGAGAAATAGAGCGCGTCATTCCACAAGAGCAGGATTGGCTTACTGGCTGATGTGAGGAAATAGGCATCGGGATCGAACGCCGAAACATGTCTATGAATACTGGAGAACATCATGGCAGCTAGCAGATAAATCGAAATGCCACCATACACACGGTCATCAATTAAAGATTCATTCTTCAACATCTCACTCGCAAGAGCGATGATTGCATAGAGGTAGTACACAAAGGCGAGATATGCGATTGGGCTTCTTGCCACCGCAACTTGATCAAAGCCGTACATCAACCAACACCAAGTGACCATCACCATGAAAAGCGCCACCAGTGGAATGGAGCGCTTCCAATTGGTCAAGGCGATCACACCAAAGAGAGGGACGCAGGCAACTAATCCTGGGAAGAGATTGTCTGTGTCACCATTTGACAACAAAAAGAACGGATGAAATCCCAACAATCCGACGAGCGCAAGGAGCAGCGGCAGCGTGCGATTTTTGAGCCACTTTGATGGATTTGGCGGGAGAAAATTCATCGGTTGGGTTTCGAAAAGAGAAGCATCGTGGCTTGCAAGTTACATCAGCCATACAAACAGTGCAGAGCAATCGCCAACCCTCTAGTTTATGATCGAACATATGAAGGTCACCATATTTGTTTGTTTGATCTTGGTTGCTTTTGCCATACCAACAAAGGTTGTGGCGCAATCCACACCAACGCCAACTCAACTGACTGTTGGGATTATGGCGCATCCTCCCTTTGTGATCAAGAAACCAAATGGGGAATACACAGGATTTTCAATTGAACTCTGGGAAAAGATTGCCGTCGATAATCAGTTGAAATTTATCTATCAAGAATTTTCTGATGTCGAGCCACTCCTTGCCGCGACATCGAGCGGACAGATCGACGTCGCCTTGTCCGACATCACTGTGACAGCATCGCGCTTTGAGAGCGTCGATTTCTGCACGCCCTTTTTTCATGCGGGCTTACGCATCATGATCAACGAAGATCGCAGCAATTCAATCGGCCGCCTACTTCGTGGACTGCGCGAGGATGGGCATCTGACTTTTATCGGATTACTTGCTGGAGTTATTGTCGTTCTCACAGTGCTCACGACCGTGGTTCTGCGAAGAACGGACCGGAACTTCACCCGCCACTGGCATCACGGATTTGCGGAATCGTTTTATCACGTTATTTCTGTGATCATGACTGGCAAGAGCAATTACAAAGGCGGGCAAGGCCCCATTTGGCGAATTATTGCTGCACTTTGGATTCTTTGCGGTGTAGCACTGGTGGCATACATCACCTCGAGCATCACTTCAGTCATGACGACACAGCGCCTTCAGAACGAAATCTCTGGACCGAAAGATCTTGGCGGGAAGAACGTTGGTGTGATCGCCGATTCTCCAGGTGCGGACTATTCGGCTCAGCGTGGTTGGGATATCAGCACCTTCGATGATCTTCCATCTGCTGCGACTTCACTTGTGACGCACGATATTCAAGCGATCGTCTTTGACGCGCCTGCTCTTCAATATTATGACAATGCGCATCCTGAGATGCCGCTGACTGAAGTTGGACCAATTTTCGATCCACACAAGTATGCGTTTGCCGTACCCAAGGGAAGTCCAAACCGAATGCCGCTGAACCATGCGCTGCTGAAACTTGAAGAAGCTGGATTTGTGACTGCATTAAACGTGCGCTACTTCGGTAGCGATTGAACACAGCGAAATCCCAAATG
>CAJCCX010000105.1 GCA_903961015.1 uncultured bacterium | reverse complement strand
TCGATAAGCGAACGACCGAACGCGGCACGCATCGCAACAGGAAGAATGCGAAAAGCGTCGATCACGCCGATTGCACCATTCAGCGCAGAAATCACGCCACGAATTGGATGACGCAGAGGATTCGCAACTCGAATGAAAGCTCCACCGCGCCGTATTCGCGCTCCGGACTGAAAAGTTCGCAGATCGAGTTGTTCAAGGTCGATCATGCCGCGCAATTCTGGATATGCCATCAGCAGAACTGCGAATCCACGATCGATTCTGCAACCATCGATCATTCGAGATCCGACTCGACCACCAAGACGATCGGATGCTTCGAGCAATGTCCAGTCGAGACCTCGTCGCTCACAGTGAATTGCCGCACAGAGCCCGGCAACTCCTCCGCCAATGATGACAACGTTGTTGAGCGCCATACAACAATCCTATTCGGTGATTCGAACAAATTCTGTTGCGCACTCTGGGCAATTCCCAACTTCTCTCGAAGTGGATGTGCCCTGCAAATCGTGACCGCACGCAATGCAATTCGACCCCTCTTTCGCAAGATGCCGCCGATATGGCGCGGACATAAAACGAAGAACCAAGGTAATCCCCGCTATGGCAAATGCGTACGAGCACAAATCAGTCATCTCAGCCGAGAGCCATTGATTTTCTCCCAGCCGCAAAGTGACCTGCATAAAGAACAGGACGGCCATAATTCCAATTGCTCCAAGCAGTCCGAAAACAAATCGGCTGCGAAGGGAGGCAGGCACGGCGCTTCGTCGAACTTGCGCGAGAGGAACCCACTGCGCATGGCGCCACTTTTCACCACAGTTCATGCAAGATCCTGCGAAAGTTTGGTTCTCGTCTGCAATATGTTGCCCGCACAGAAAACACAATCGTTCCCGTGCGAGGCGCAATGCTGCAGCGCGCAAAGCGGAACGCCATGTCAGATCGATACCAACTGCTGCAAAGAAAACTCCACCAAGAAATGCAGTTTGCCAAGGATGCTGATCGCGGAAAATTAATTTGCCGACAGCCACTGTCAATGGCACCCCAACAAGAACTCCAAGCGCTGCAGAAGTTGCCAACGCAATCCAAGTAAACGGCCTACAAAACATTTCATTCTCGGCGGCATCAGAAAGCGCCGCACGCATCTTGCCCACAAAAGTTTTCGGACTTGGATTCTGCACTATCAAGAGACACGCCAAAGCGATACCTATCAAATCCGCATTCCAATCTTCAAGAGATGTGTGCCGTCGAATCCATGGAAGTGATTGCGTTCGTTCATCAATGGCGGAATACACAATCATGAACAGCGCAAGAATCCAAACGCGATTCATCCACCGCGATCGCCAGAACAAAAATGTCAATACACCAAATGTAACTGCGTGCAAAATTTTATCGCTTGGCGCTTCAGAGCCAAAAGCCAAATTAGGCCAATGTGTCGCAATCAATGCGACAACAAATCCAAACACCGCAATGATCCGCCAAATGCGCAGACCTGCAGCACCGAGTTGTGGGAATGATCGAGAAGCCAACTCCGTCACGACGCGGCAATTCCCACAGAAGTGGCGAAATCTGCCCGAGATTCCACTGGTTTCCACCGTTGACGCAGTGCTTCAGCAAGCGCGCGATAATCCGCAGCGCCTGCGCAAGTCGGAGCGTAATCAAAGATCGTCTGACCGAAACTTGGAGCTTCTGCCAATTTTATATTGCGTCGAACCGCAGGGCGCAACACAACCGCGTCTTCCCATGGCAATCCGCTGCCACGAAACTTCGCAAAGTAATTATCCATTTCTTCAACGACTGCCTTGCCATGACTGGACTGTGACTCGTGCATGCAGAGCAAAACGCCTGCGACTTTTAGGCGCGCATTGAGCGCACGTTGCACCAACAAGACCGTCTCTAACAATTTCTCAAGACCTCGCAGCGCCAGATATTGCGCCTGCGTTGGCACCACAACTTCGTCGGCAATCGTCAATGCATTCACTGTCAAGACTCCAAGACTTGGAGGACAATCGAGCAGCACCACATCGAAAGATGGCATCACTGGTGCCAATCGCTCTGCAAGAATGTGCTGCATATTCGCCTGAAGCGCCAATTCGCCTTCAACAAGAGCAAGCTCTGTGTCGCTTGGAATGAACCAGAGATTGGCACGCGCCTGCCGAATCAATTCGCTTGCTGCAATATCTGGGTTCATGAAGAGATCGCGCACTGTTGGCTGATCGGGCGCAGGTTCGTGGCCAAAGTGCAGAGAAAGATTCGACTGAGGATCAAGATCAACCACAAGCGTGCGCAATCCTGCCAATGCGAAAGCAGCCCCGACATTTGCTGTTGAAGTCGTTTTACCAACCCCACCTTTTTGATTCAGCAGCGCAATCACCCGTGGGTTCGAAATTGGGTTCGATTCGTTGTTCGATGATCCGCTTGCACCTTCAGCTTTGGGATCGACGGAACTTTCCGAAGCACCAGACTTCTTCGATTGATGAGCACCTTTCATGGCGCGAGTGTAACGCTCGAGAGTCCCCAACTCGATAGATCAAGCGGAATTCTCTTGGCTGTTGGATGGATTCCAAGAGGCGCAATCCCCGCGAACTGACGCCGTGCAAACAATGGCGGCGCATCTGAACCTGAACCTTCGATGAGTCGTTCGATTGAAATCTCCATGCGACCTGGTCGTCCATCGCTTGGGGCTACCCATCGATCTGGCAATGGCAGGCGCACACGCCAACGATCTTTCGAACGGTGAACTGCCAGTGTTTCGCGAACTCCGGAATCATCCGAATCCACAGAGCCATCTGATCGAATTGAGATTGTGTGCAACGATCCTGCGCCCAACACCACAGTGACTTCGTCTTTCATTGGATTTGCCCCCTGCGGGCAACGACATTCAACCAACAACTCCCAACCAAAGGGTCGGCGCCGAATTCCTGCGCTTGTTGACCAATCGATCGGTGGCGACTGCAAAATACCTGCGCGAATTTCGTGCAAGCTTGCCGCAGGCAGGAATGTTCCAAATCCAAGGCCAGGCGGTCGCACAGGCGCTCTGCCAAAACCAACTTGAATAGCGTTCGTGTTGTTTGCACTCTCCAAGAGCAAAATGGGCTGAGCTCTCGCCTGCGCTTCGATCGCACTGCGGGCTTGACTTACAGCGGCAAGATTTGCT
>CAJCCX010000104.1 GCA_903961015.1 uncultured bacterium | reverse complement strand
TTCTGGGCATCTGTATTCACCGTCGATTTCACAATCAACTCTGTGCCAGCTCCCAGCGCAAGCGGAGGATCAAACATCCACGGCTCGCTCAATCTCTCATTCCACTTTGGAATATTCAGCACGCATTGCAAATGTCCCTTCGCATCCTTTGCAAAAACATCAATCGATTGCACCCTCGATCCCGCGCGAATTGAAATTGAAACTGCCTCGCATGCAGATGCGACTTTGGCCGGACGCGAAGGACTTATTGCGATGGCATGAACAAGTTTGCAGGGAAATTCTGGCGCGAGAAAACAGACATTTCCTGCGGTAGATTCCATCTTTCCCCGTCCTTCAGCATGGACCTCTGCGACCAGTACCGCATCGATTGGAATTTTCATTGCATAGCCCTTCGGCAATTGCCAGAGTGTTGACAAGCGCGAAATGCAACCGCTCGAACCAGAAACTTGCAACCCGATATCTCCGACGGCGTCATAACCCGGTGCAGGATCAGAAGCATCCAAACGTGCTGCATATCCCAGCGCATCCCAAAGAAAAGAAATTGAGTGAACTACTCCAGGTGCATCTGCAACAAATTCGATCGCATTGAAAAACTTCGGTGCGTCAGGATTCATCGTTGGATCCTGTTTGATGGCGAAAGATCTGAGCGTCATCCCAGGATCTCCTCCGACTTGCAAACCATCTGCGACACGAAAGGCGATATCACACACCTGCGAAGGGCGGGGGGTGACAACCGCGCTGGGAACTTTGCCTTGTGCACTCTGATCTAGCCATTCCAAAAGGGCCGCGCGATCTGTCGCAGAAAGTTTGCGTGAATGCTTCAACGGAGCACCCGATTCGCTTGGAAGCCATGGTGGCATCAATCCATCTCGAACAACTTGTGCTGCAGTTGTCGCTCTGCGGCGCAGCGCAATTGGATCAGTCAAGTCAAGTGCTGCTGGACTGTTTGCGCCATGACATGGCAAACAAGACTTGGAAAATACTTGAGCTCCATTCGAAATCTGCAGATTTTCAGCATGAATGTGCTGATCAGCAGATGCGCAAACAGCCAGAGTCGACACGCAAAAAAGAAAGCAAGAGCGACCCAATCGCTCTGCCCAGTAAATCATGCTGTTGCTGCAAGCCGCTGCGCAGCGCGGACAGGCTTTTGTGCGCGATTCGATTCCATCAATCGCCGTACTTCTTCTGCGTCGGCAAATTCCTCGCCGAATCTCACAAGTCTGAGACTATTAGCGATGACGAAAATATATGCAGCTGCTTGATAGAAAGGTGTGACCCAAATATCGATCTGGCCAGTTGCTGCCAATGCAAGACCGATCGTTGCCAACAACAAACTCGCTCCGATATTGACCGCAATGATTCCGCGCGTCTTCGCTGCAAGTTCGAGCAAGAATGGAATGTGTCGAAGATCTTCATTCATCAAAGCAACGCCTGCGCTGTTAGTCGCAATATCCGAACCTGAAAGTCCCATGGCAACGCCAACATCTGCGCTGGCGAGAATTGGTCCGTCGTTGATTCCGTCGCCGACGACAAGAACCTTGTGACCGCGTTGCAGCAGATACTTCAATTCTTCGTGCTTCTCTTCTGGAAGGCATTCAGCTTCGATGGTGTCGACACCAACAGCTTCGCCCACTTGACGGGCGACAGCCAATCGATCACCTGTGAAGATGCAGATGCGCCGAACTCCCAATTGTCGCAGGCGAGTGACAGTTTCCGCTGCATTTTGGCGCAATTTGTCTTCAAGTCCGACTGCGCCTAAATATTTGTTGTCGACCATGACATGCACGCTCGACATGCCT
>CAJCCX010000103.1 GCA_903961015.1 uncultured bacterium | reverse complement strand
TGACGAGCACTCCCACTGCCGCTGGGCATGAAGAACGCGTGATGGCGTGGATTGATGGCTGGCTTGCGCCGCGCCGATCGAAACTGGACGTTCAGCGGGATGATGCTGGCAACTTTCTCATTCGCCGAAAAGATCGTTCGCGTTCTGCGCGTCCAATTCTGATCACCGCGCATCTTGATCATCCTGCATTTGTAATTCTCGTACCTCCATCAATCAAAGGTTCTGCCGCGTCGCGGAGAAATCTGACAATGGAATTCCGCGGGGGTGTGAACGATCCATATTTTGTTGGAGCACGAATCGAAGTCATCGATTATTCCGGATCGCGATTCCCTGCGACGATCATCACCCTTGATGCGAAGCAGCAACCATACAAGCGTGTTGTTGCTCGACTCGATCAAACTCCAACGAGCAATTCAATCGCCGTTGGAGACATCGCGCGCTGGCTTCTGCCTGCGCCGCGCATCGTGAGGCGTGCCGTCGGTGCACCAATGCCAAACGGAGAACAAGCTGAAGTCCGCGTCATCGAAACAAATGCATGCGACGATCTTGCGGCGGTCGCAGCTGCATGCGCTGCATTTGATCGACTGATGAAGAACAAAGCCGCAGCGAATGTGGGACTTCTCTTTACAGTCGCAGAGGAAGTTGGATTCATCGGCGCCATTCATGCAGCAAAGACGAAGTTCATTCCGCGCAACGCGCGATTAATTTGCCTCGAAAACTCCCGCAGTTTCCTGCACGATTCTCCAATCGGCGCAGGCCCGATCTTGCGTGTCGGCGATCGAATGAGCGTCTTCAGTCCAACCCTGACGAATGAACTTTCTTCCCTCTTCACCGCACACAAAAAGAAGCGCGTTGGATTTCAGTGGCAGCGCAAATTGATGGCGGGAGGAGGATGCGAAGCGACGGCATTCGCAGCGTATGGATTTGAATCCACATGCCTCTGTCTTGCGCTCGGGAATTATCACAACATGAGCGATATCGATGGCGTTGTCGCTGGCAAGCGACCTGCAAAGATCCAATGTGAATTTGTCTCGATCGATGATTATCACGGATTGATTGAAATGCTCATCGTCGGAATGACCGGCTTGGCAGCTAGCGATGCGGCGAATGCAAAGCGACGGACGCCGGCGATCTCTGTTCACTTGCCAGTGATGGAAATGCTTTATCGCAGATCCTCTTCCGTGCTCGGCGGATAAATCTCTACGATCCTTACTCTTCATGTCACAGAACTCCGCACGAACTCCCAGAACCAACGATCTTGCAAACCGCATAGAAGCGGGCTTTCGCGAAGCGCTTTTTGCCGCGCTGGGAGAAAGTGCAGCGGCGACTGATCCATCGATCAAAGTCGCGGCGAATCCTAAATTCGGTGATTTTCAAGCCAATTTTGCAATGGGGCTTGCCAAGTCTCTGGCCTCAACTCTTGGCAAGAATCCTCGCGAAGTTGCGCAGTTGGTCTTGGATCACCTTCCACAATCACTGCGTGATCTGTGCGAACCAATGGAAATCGCAGGACCTGGGTTTGTCAACATTCGACTGAAACCAGAGTTGATCGCTGCGGCGTTGACCGCGATGGACATTCCGTCGCTTGGAGTCTCCGATGCACAAGGCACGCATTCAGTTGCAGTCGATCTGTGTGGCGTGAATGTCGCCAAGCAAATGCATGTTGGGCATTTGCGAGCGACAATCATCGGGGACACGATTTCACGTCTCTATGAACGACTTGGATGGAAAGTTTTCCGACAGAATCATTTAGGTGATTGGGGATTGCCAATTGCGATGACTCTTGCTGCATTGCGAAGAGCGAAGATTGATATCAATCGCGTGACGCTTGATGATCTGAATACTGCATACCGAAATGCACAGATGCAGGGACGTGATGATGAAGCAGGACTTGCCGCCGCGCGTGCAACGCACGTTGGACCGCATCGCATCGCAGAGTTGGAAGCGCAACACGATGGGGCATCCGCCGCGCTGAGTGATGCGCACGACACGCTTCGACGATTGCAATCTGGCGACACGGCTATCGTGGCGGATTGGCAGAAATTGATCGATGTCACGATGCGAGAGGTCTATGAAACAGGGCAAATTCTGCGTGTTGACCTGAAGCCCGAGCATAATCGTGGAGAGAGTTTCTTTCGTGATCGCCTCGCTTCTACTGTCGATGCATTCGTGAATGCGAATCTTGCGGTGCGCGACGACGGTGCATTGGTTGTTCGATTTGCCGATCGCGAGCGTCCACTGTTGATCCAAAAGTCTGATGGCACTTCGCTCTATGCAACAACCGATCTCGCAGCGGCGAGATATCGCATTCAAGATCTTGGTGCGGAGCTTGTCGTGTACTGCGTCGATGCACGCCAACGTGACCACTTCCGAGATGTCTTTGATGCGGTTCGATTGATCGGTTGGACAAAGCGATCAGATGATTCTCAAGCTTCACTGGTCCACGTTCCTTTCGGCGCAGTTCTCGGCGCTGACAAACGACCATTGAAAACACGCAGTGGCGAAAACTTCACGCTCAAAGCGTTGCTTGATGAAGCTGTCGCACGCGGACGACGAGAAGTGCGATCTCGAGCAGCGGTTCCCGACGCGCCGACCTCTGGAATGTCCGGCGCAGAACTGGATGCAATCGGCGAAGCTGTTGGAATCGCTGCGATCAAATATGCAGATTTGTCCTGCGATGTAGGCCGCGACTATGTCTTCGATCTCGACAGAATGGTTTCTTTCGAAGGAGATACTGGCCCATATGCGCAATATGCGCACGCAAGAATTTCTGGGATTCTTGCCAAAGCAGGTGCGAATGGAGCGACGAGTCCGATCATCATCGGCGCGCCAGAAGAACGCGCGCTCGCATTCAATCTCTTGCGATATCCAAACGCGATCGAAGATGCTGCCGCGCAACTTGCTCCCAATCGACTTGCGGCGTTCATTTATGAACTCGCAAATACTTTCAACGCGTTCTATCAATCCTGCCCAGTTCTTCGAGGAGTCGATGACGCGACGCGATGCTCACGACTTCGGTTGTGCGATCTCACGCGCCGTGTATTGGCTGACGCACTTTCCATCATGGCGATTTCCGCACCCGCTCGAATGTGAAAACGATGACTCATACACATCCCAATCTCAGGCTTGTCGATCACCCCCTCATCCAACACAAACTGTCGTACATCCGAGATCGCACCACGCCAACGCGTGATTTTCGCCGGCTGCTATCGGAGATTGCAGCGTTGATGACGTACGAAGTTTGCCGTGAATTTCAGACAGTTTTGGATCATGTCGAAACACCGCTCGAACGCACTGCCGTTCGAAGACTTGCCGCACCAATCACGCTTGTGCCTGTGCTCCGTGCTGGACTTGGAATGACTCGCGGTGTTCTTGATCTGCTGCCAGACGCGCGCGTCGGGCACATTGGCATTCGCCGCGACGAATCAACCGCACTTCCGATTGGCTATTACACCAAGCTTCCGCAAAATGTTTCGGCTGGCCCAGTGATCCTTGTTGATCCGATGCTCGCGACTGGAGGATCATGCGCCCACGCACTGAAACTGCTACGTGAAGCGGGATGTGGAGACCTTTGCGTGATTTGTCTCGTTGCTGCTCCCGAAGGTGTACAGCGACTTGCGAAGGATCATCCAACCGTGCGGATTTATGCCGCAGCGCTTGACCGCGAACTGGATGAGAACAAATACATTCGGCCAGGACTCGGCGATGCTGGTGATCGCTGCTATGGAACTGGTTGATGACGCTTGCAAACGATAAAAGAAGCTGAATTACGCGGCAGAATCAAGCATCTTTCTTCCAAGGAATATCTGCAACACCACGCGCTAGATTTGCTCTGCGAGCCATCGCGAAAAATAAATCTCCAAGTCGATTGAGATATTGGATCGGAGCATTTCCAATTGGTTCATTTTCATTCAGCGAAACGAGCAAACGTTCGGCGCGGCGACAGACCGTGCGCGCGACATGTAAATGTGTTGCAAGCATTGTTCCGCCGGGAAGAATAAAAACGCGAATCTCTTCATTACCTCCATCGATTTCATCGATGAATGCTTCTGACTCTGCGATGTGCCGATCGCCGATGCGCGGGACTCGCGCTTGCATTGTCGAATCCGTTGGTGTTGCCAAGTCTGCACCAAGATCAAAGAGTCGCGACTGCAGATGAATCAACATCGCATACATGCGTGCTTCGACTGGTTGATCGACTGCACATTCAGATGCGCACATTCCAAGCCACGAGTTCAATTCATCCACGGTTCCATATGCTTCAATGCGCGGATGATCTTTCTGTACGCGGCCGCCGCCATACAGTCCCGTCGATCCATCATCACCAGTCTTCGTATATAACTTCATTTTTCCCTTTGTTTATAGTAGATTTTAGCACAAATACATTTTACGATTCTTGCCGCAACACAAACTCTGGCGCGATGCATCGTATTCCACTTTCTTCTGCAATTGTGACTGCGAATCCTGGACAGAGCGCGCCTGCACTCCATTTCCCATCTGGGGCGACCGCAATAATGCCGACCTGTTGATGCGCAAGTGGTTTGTGTCTTCGTTCGATTCGCTGAAGAACTTCTCGCACTGCATCAAGAGGCGTTGATCCGCGGCGCATACATTCGACGGCGAGAAAAGATCCGCTGACTCCCATGATGAATTCGCCTATGCCTGTTGCGACTGCACCGCCGCCTTCTGGATCGACATAGATGCCGTGGCCTGGGATCGGCGAATCTCCAACGCGACCTGCCAACTTGAATGGCATTCCACTCGTCGAACATGCGCCTGCCATAACGCCATGCGTATCAATCGCAAGGACGCCGACCGTGTCATGAGGAATGTGCTTCTCACCGATTGGTGATGGTGGAGATGGCGCCAAAGATGGCGCCAAAGATGATGACTGTGAAAAAATTTTCCCGGAGTCCACACCCTGATCGGTCTGTCGCGTCGACGTTGCTCCAGCTCGCCAACGTTCCCACGCCTGACGCGCATCAGCCGACAACAACTCCATCTGCGGCATCCCCAAGGCATCGGCGAATGAATCCGCACCTTCTCCCACCAACATCACGTGGCTGGTGCGTTCCATGACCAATCTGGCAAGATCCGCAACATGCAGGTGCCGCGTGACTGCGCAAACCGAACCGCATCGTTCAGGCGACAACATTACGCAGGCATCGAGGCTCATACGTCCTATAACGTCTGGAAAACCTCCAAAACCCACCGAATCGACCTCAGAATTGGCTTCCGCCTCTCTCGCCACAGTACAAACTGCATCGAGTGCACCACCCCCAAATTTCAAATTTGGCCATGCCAAATTACACCCGCGAGCAGAAAAACTCCACGTTGCAAGCATAAGAGGTGGGATTGAATTGCTTGGCAATTGGGTCGAATTCTCAAATTTTTAAAATCAATCAGGGACAATCTTTTGGAGATTTTCTCGAAATCAAAGGATACAATTAACAGCCTATTGCGTATTATCTTTTGGTGAATTCAGCATTGTCGCTGGAAACCTCTGCCCTACTGCTCTTCAATCGTTTGAAGATCTAAAGACATTCAAAGTTTTTTCTGTATCTATATTTTAGAAACAATTAAGGAACAATTATCCAAAATGAAAACAAACACTAAATTTGCTCATCGCGCATTCACCATTATTGAGTTGCTCGTTGTAGTCGGAATCATCTCGGTATTGGTGTCTATTCTTCTGCCTGCTGTAAGTAAGGCAAGAGACGGAGCCGCAGTCACCTGCTCTGCAGGAAATATTTCAACTTTGACCAAGGCTGGCTTCTCCTATGCCGCAGATTTTGAAGATCGACACTTCACGGCTATCCCAGATGATGCCGGAGCTGTGCAAGGAAACTGCAACAATTATCTTGCTAGTGTTGCTTGCCCTGGACAGCAACTCCTTGGATTTGACACCAACGGAGGACTTTGGGGATATTGGTGCTCTATTCCTCCATTTTGCCCAGTCACTGTTGGGAACTGTGGAAACTGGCAAGTCATGCTGCCGTTCCTATTTGCGGACGGCCCTGGTAGTGGCGGAACAGGAAATTCAACAAACGCTTATTACAACACATTCGGCGCTCACGAGATGACCAACACCAAAGCTATCAACACATACGTGAATGGTCGCTATTACGACAAGGTCTTCTTTGCGTGCAAGGATCGATACGGCCTCGAAGGTTGCGAATTTGCTATGCAAAGTGAAGCTGAATTCATGCCAAATCCAACCAACAGCCAAAGCGTAATTTTCCCAACTTATATGTGGAGTCCTGCAAACATGGTGAATCAATCATGTTTGTCGAGTACTGTTGCTTCGGCTGCAAACAATGACTGCTTGAATGCAGGAAAGCAGAATGTTCTTGGAGTAGGTGCATATAGAGCCCCCAAAATGGGAATGGCGGCCTTCCCAGATTCAAAGACATACATGGTCGAAAAACTCTGGCTGCAAAATCGTGTCGGAGTACCAGAATTGAATACCAACTTTGCTACTTCGCGATGCTGGGTTTTCAATGAAGGATGGAATTCAACCCCCGTCTGCGCATTTCTTGACGGTCATGTTGCTCAAATCGGAATGGGACAAGCATCTCGCGATGACAAGGTTGTACAAGTTCAAAATGGTTCCGCTGCTATGTGTCCAAACGGAAAGGGACTCTGGCATCGCGGTACGCCATGCGGTACGAATGGCTGGTTCACGACTGGCGCAGGATTCGACCCACTCATTGAAGCAGCTCCAACAAGTTTTCATATCTTAACTGTTGGTGGTATTGGTGGCCGTGATATTTTGAAGGCTAGCGTGAATTGACCTGATCGATTCAAACCGTTTCTTTATCAAGCTTCATTCACATCGCCGCACTTGTTGCGGCGATGTTTTTTTATAGGCGTGCTGTGGAATAGGAAATTCTGGTCAGAGCAGAAACAGAAAAGGCCCCGAATCCTATTTCTAGGGCTCGGGGCCTTGCAAGCAATTTCGTGCTGGCTTTGGGAAGACGCTCCCGACCAGCAACGACGATGCGTGTATCTATCTTCGAATCAATAATCCATTTCTTCATCGCCGGCTGATGGAGCCTTCGACTTCTTTTCTTTGATGTCAGTGATCGCGCAATCGGTGGTCAGCAAAAGTCCAGCGATACTCGCCGCATTCTGCAGTGCAACGCGCTCGACTTTCGTCGGCACGATGACACCAGCCTTCACGAGGTCCTGATAGACGCCTGTCGATGCATTAAATCCGTATGAAGTGTCCGAAGACTCTTCGACCTTCTGTGCAACGATCGATCCATCGAGTCCGCAATTTGTCGCGATCTGCTTGATCGGAGCCGAGAGTGCGCGTTGAACAATTTCAACGCCGACTTGCTCGTCGCCAACCAATGTCTTCTTGATCTTGTCGAGCGCCTTGCGGGTTCGCAGAACTGCGACTCCGCCGCCAGGAAGAATGCCTTCTTCAACAGCAGCGCGACAAGCGTGAAGTGCATCTTCAACGCGAGCTTTCTTCTCTTTCATCTCGACTTCAGTTGCAGCGCCAACATTGATCTGCGCAACGCCTCCAGCGAGTTTCGCCAGACGCTCTTGCAACTTCTCACGGTCGTAATCGCTGCTGACTGCATCGATCTGACTCTTGAGTTGCTCGATGCGACCTTGGATGTCCTTGGTCTTTCCGCCACCTTCGACGATCGTGCAATTATCCTTATCAATGGTGATCTTCTTCGCGCGACCAAGTTCTGCGATGGTCACGTTCTCAAGTTGAATGCCGAGTTCTTCCATGATCGGCTGGCCGCCGGTGAGCACCGAAATATCTTCGAGCATCGCCTTGCGACGATCGCCGAATCCTGGAGCCTTGACAGCGCAAACCTTCAACACGCCGCGCAACTTGTTCACGACAAGCATTGCAAGCGCTTCGCCGTCGATGTCTTCGGCGACGATCAGAAGTGACCGACCCGCTTCGGCGACCTTGCCGAGAATCGGCAAGAGTTCCTTTGCGGATGAGATCTTTTTCTCGTGAATGAGAACGACCGCATCTTCAAGAATGCATTCCATTGCGGCTGGATTTGTAACGAAATGTGGGCTCAAATAGCCTTTGTCGAACTGCATTCCTTCGAGCAATTCCACTTCGGTTTCCAAACTCTTGCCTTCTTCAACAGTGATGACGCCATCTTTGCCGACCTTGTCCATCGCTTCTGCGATGATCGCGCCGATTTGCGTGTCGTGATTTGCCGAGCATGTTCCAACCTGCGAAATCTCTTTCGAGTTCTTCACTGGCTTTGAAAGACGCTTCAGTTCTTCGACAACTTCTCGAACTGCAGCATCGATGCCGCGTCGAACCATGTTCGGGTTCGCACCCGCGGTGATGTTCTTCAAGCCTTCTGCGAAAATCGCTTCGGCATAAATCGTTGCAGTTGTGGTTCCGTCGCCTGCATCCTTGCTGGACTTGCTTGCAACTTCTTTCACCATTTGAGCGCCCATATTTTCGTATGGATCTTCCAACTCAACTTCCTTGGCAACAGTCACGCCGTCTTTGGTGACGGTAGGTGCGCCGAAAGATTTTTCAAGAATCACAACGCGACCCGATGGTCCGAGGGTGACCTTGACTGCTTTGGCGAGTTTCTGCACGCCGCGAAGAATGCGCTCGCGCGCATCGTTGTCATAACTAATTTGTTTTGCTGTCATTTGTTACTCCGTATGTAGATGAATGTGAATGAATGAGATGGAATGAGATTGAAGGAAAGCGCGATCAGTCGATGATGCCGAGAATGTCTTCCTCGGTCATGATGATGAATGTCTCGCCATCGATCTTGATTTCGGTTCCCGAATAAGTCGTGAAGAGAACGGTGTCGCCTTTCTTGACTGTGAAAGGCATGTACTTGCCGGTGTCCTTGTTGAGGATTCCCGAACCGAGTGCCACGATCTTGCCTTGCTTTGGCTTGTCTTTCGCAGCTTCTGGAATGAAGATTCCGGAATCTGTTTTGGACTGAGCCTCGTCACGCTTGACGATTACTTTGTCTCCGAGTGGTCGAACTTTCATGTTTGCGTTGCCTTTCTTTTAAAAACTGAGGTCGAAAAACCTGATGAACTGGACTGGATAAAACTGAACTTAAGATTGAAAATGAGACTAATTCGTTGGCCAATGACCTGCGTAGTGCCGCTGGATGACTCGACGAAGAGTCTCCAACATTGATTCGAGCGGAACCGGTCGCTCGAGAACTGAGAATGCGCCTTCGCGCAAAGCTTCGTTCAACCCGCGAGCGGACTCGCGTGCAGAGACCTGAGGAGGACGAACGACCACCATCGGCGGGACGGGATTCATTGCCCGCAGGAGATGCAGTACCCGCGCACCAAGAGATTCACCCTGTTCTTGTGCGATTGCAGAATCGTCTGCGGGTGTCGAGAGGTCGATAACTGCTATATGGACTGGAAATTGAATAATGATGTCGTGTGCTTCGCGGGCGGTTCTGCTTCGGATGCAGTGAACTCCCAACGGTTGAAGAAGCGGCGGTAATTGATCCGCGAACGAATCTTCGCGCCAACCGCCGTATGCCAACAACAAATTCAGTCGCTGTGAGCGACCAATGCTGGATGCGTGAGCTCCCAGTTCTGAATCTGCGTGTCTTCGAAGTCCAAGAATCATCGGATGATCTAGAGCAAACTGCGTGCCACGCGCGGTCGATGGTGGATTGCCACCCTTCACCCTGCAAAGTCCCGCCCAAGCAGATTCGGGCTGAATCTGCCAATTTGGCGGTAATCCACGGGAGGCGATCCCCCACTACCTTTGTGGAATGATCGATGTCACAGTAGCCCAACTTTTCCGTGATTCCGCCGCATACCTCGGCAAGAGCGTCCGACTGAAAGGTTGGGTACGCACTCGAAGAGATTCCAAAGCGGGCATCTCTTTCATTCAGTTGAGTGATGGATCGTGTTTCGATTCAGCGCAAGTTGTCGTTGCAAATACGGTCGCGAATTATGCGAGCGAGATTCAGCGATTGACTGCAAGTTGCGCGGTGATTGCTGAAGGCGAAGTTGTCGCGAGTCAAGGCAAAGGCCAATCAGTCGAATTGCAAGCGAGCAAAGTTGAAGTCATTGGTTGGGTTGAAGATCCAGACTCTTATCCGATTCAACCCAAGCCGCATTCGTTTGAATACTTGCGCGAGGTTGCGCACTTGCGGCCTCGCACCAACACATTCGGCGCGATTGGCCGCGTGCGCCATTGCCTTGCGATGGCAGTGCATCAATTTTTTAATGACCGCGGATTCTGTTGGATTCATACGCCGATTATCACAGGCAACGACTGCGAAGGCGCGGGCCAAATGTTTCGTGTGTCCACTCTTGATCTTGCGAATATTCCAAAAACTCCAGAAGGCAAAGTTGATTTCTCGCAAGACTTTTTTGGACGCGAAGCGCATCTGACTGTTTCTGGGCAATTGAATGTAGAAACATGGTGCGCAGCACTGAGCAAGGTTTATACATTTGGTCCAACTTTTCGCGCCGAAAATTCCAACACGAGCCGCCACTTGTCTGAGTTCTGGATGATCGAGCCAGAAATTGCATTCGCAAGTTTGGTCGAAGATGCGCAATTGGCTGAGGATCTGCTGAAATTTATGTTCAAGGCATTGCTGAACGAACGCGGCGACGATCTCAAGTTTTTCGCAGAGCGGATTGATAAGGAGTGCATCACTCGACTGGAAAAATTGGTCGAAGCACCTTTCGAACGAATGAATTACACAGATGGCATTGCGCATCTCGAGGCCGCGATTGCCAAAGGACACAAATTTGAATATCCAGTTTCGTGGGGAACTGATTTGCAAAGCGAACACGAGCGATATCTGACCGAGCAACTTGTTGGACGGCCAGTGATATTGATGAACTATCCCAAAGACATCAAAGCGTTTTACATGCGGATGAATGACGATGGCAAGACTGTCGCTGCGATGGATATTCTCGCGCCAGGTATTGGCGAAATAGTTGGCGGCAGTCAACGCGAAGAACGACTTGACATGCTCGACAAACGCATCGATGAAATGAAACTCGATCGCAACGCATATTGGTGGTATCGAGATCTGCGGCGTTATGGAACCGTCCCGCACGCAGGCTTCGGGCTTGGATTCGAGCGAGCGATTGTGTATGCGACTGGCATGGCGAACATCCGCGATGTCATTCCGTTTGCGAGAACACCGAAATCTTGTGAGTTTTGAAAACTAGTTGACTTCGATACAGCGTTATGCAGCGGACTGATTTGCCCCCGGGCTCAAATCATTCCGCTGCCCACGTTGGCGAATCAAATTCTCGCTCGAACGTTTTTCAGTTCCGTCGCGCTACATCTTGCGTGCCCAGCCGTTGAAAAATTCTGCCGGGCGAGTTCCGCAGGCGGCCGACGGCACTTGCAATAAATTTTCGTAAATCAGATCGTGTCGGTCGCCGAGGACTGTCT
>CAJCCX010000102.1 GCA_903961015.1 uncultured bacterium | reverse complement strand
CCTTCCAAGCTCCACGGAGTACATCAAACGCTCCATGTCCGACATGGTCCAAGGTTGATGAATTAAATGATTGGGCAAAGCCGCCAACTCGGGCACCCACAAGCGCACAAATTCGCCTTGACTGTCGTGCTCAACACCGTTCTTCACTGGGTTGTACACGCGAACTGTATTGGCTCCCGTAGTACCCGCCTGCATCTGAAATTGCGTGTAGTGAATTCCAGGCTCGTAGTCCAGAAAATATTTTGCCAAATGATAAACCCCTTGACGCCAATCAATATTTAGGTGGTGGGATAAAAAACTCACCAGCATCGCGCGCATTCGAAAGTTAATCCAACCCGTGGCGGCCACCGCGCGCATGTTCGCGTCCACCATGGGATAGCCTGTCTTGCCCTCTTGCCAAGCGCGCAGCAGTTGCGGGTTGTTCTGCGCACCCAAATCTTCAAACGCCTTGTTCACCGCGCGAAACTCGTAGGCGCACTCTTGCTCAAACTTTTGCACGAAGTGATCGTGCCACTTCACGCGCGATAAAAATCCCGCCATCGCCTTATTATTTTTTTGCTCCTTGGGCCATGACTTCGCCGCCTGATACACCTGCTTGATCGAAAGATTTCCCCATGCGAGATACACCGATAATCGGCTGCACGACTTTCTGCTGAGCAACGGTTTTGAAATATGAAAGTGATAGGTCTTGTGGCGCTCGGCCAAGAACCCCTGCAGATATTGCCGCGCCAATGTCTCGCCACCAACCTGCATGCCCGCCGCCGGCGTATTCCAATCTTGGATCATTTCTGGTGGCGGCGCGAACGGATGAGACAAGACTTCCCGCTGCGAATCCGTGGCTTGTTGATAGTCATTCACAATCACTGGCCGACTCATGACCTCAAACCATCGCTTGTCCCAAGCCACTCGATCCTTGATGCCTCTGAACACTCCGTTGCGCTCAAACTCCGTCCACTGCACGCGCCGCGACGCGAACATTTTGTGCATGGCCTGGTCACGAGTAAATGTTTTTTGAATGCCCGATTCCTGATACGACAAGACTTTTGAAACGGAAAACTTTTCCATCAACCAACCAAACACTGCGTCGGCCTCGCCCCAAAAAACATCCACCGTACGCCCCACGCATGCCAAACGACTTTGCATATCAAGAATGGATTGCCACTGAAAACGCAAATGCCGTTGCGAGCAGTCCGGGTGCGACATTAAACTTGGCTCAAATATAAATATGACGCGATAAGGCTGACCAGACGCCTGCGCCGCCGCGAGTGGAGCGTGATCCTGCGTTCGTAAATCGCGTTTAAGCCACACCAATTGCATGAAGAACCCACCTGTGTATTGCCAGGAAACCTTTCGTGCTTACTCTATCCCCCATGTTGAGTGAGTTCGCCGGCGAGTTCTCGTTCGCTGTACAGAATCACCGACGATCCCATCAAAGCGGCGGCGTATAGCTGGCAATATTTGCTGTGATTCCTAATGCCCGATGAAATAGACAAGTGGAATAACTCCCAGCATGGCAAGCGCAATCGGCCGCGCATAGAAGCCAATCAAGATCAGCACAACGCCTGTTTCGAGGTTCGAGATGCCAAAGGCACCAAGCAAACGAAGTTGATCGCTTGCCGTGCTCGTCGAGAGATCGAGGACGGCAATGTTTTTTGCGGAATAATTCAACACAATCGTGTGCATGAATCCTCGCAGCAAGTCAGCCGCCACCCGACTTGGACTCGAGAACTTCGTGCAAAAAAACTGTCCAACTTGTCGCATTTGGCGTGAGGAATTCCTGTGGGGCGGACAAAAATTTCGGGGCCTGCTTGCGAAGGTGCGCAAGAAATGCTGGTGGGATCTCGTCGATACCTCCCATCAATTTTTTTCCATATCCCGAATAGACCATCAACCCCGGGCGTTGTCCCATTTTCATCCAAGGCAACCATGGTCCTTCCCGAAACCATGCGAGAAATGTTGGAACGGATGTGAGTCTTGGATCTGATAGTTCGTCGATGCGGGAATAAAATCCGAAGTGTTCGCTGCCGGTGTATGTCGGTCCCGTGGAGTGCTCTGGAAATTTCTCTTGGGAAATCGGATTGGGATACGCGAGCGGGACATCAAATCCAAGAATGCAATCACCACCCATCTCAAGCAGAGGGAGCATTCGCGGTTTTCCATCGCGCCCCAAACTGCCAAAGGATGAATTGACTGGATCATTCTGTACATTGAAAACTGCGACATCTGCTTTGGTGTAAGGATTCTGCCATCGATCCAAAATCTCTCCAGTGCGTGGATCTTTATAGACCGCATATTCCCGCGTCAACATTCGCCAACTTCCATCGGGTTGATGGACAAGTCGCGCAACATTGATGCCCTCAAATTCAAAGAGAAGGGCTGGTTTTTCCTGAGGAATCACAGCGAAAATTTGCCCCGACCACCACATCACTGTGTCCGACCCATCTGTATTGCCTCGCATCTTCAGAAAT
>CAJCCX010000101.1 GCA_903961015.1 uncultured bacterium | reverse complement strand
ACCATAAGTACCAGGAGCTGAAGCCATACCTCCACCAGCCATATATTGATGCGAACAAGCGATTGCAAAGCGGTGGGGATACGCAGTCGAATATGACATGGTGTGGCCGCATCAGATTGATGCAACGGGTGAGACGAAGCGAGTGCGCGGCCTTTTCTTGGCGGGCCAAATCAACGGCACAAGTGGTTATGAAGAAGCTGCGTCTCAGGGACTCGTTGCGGGATTGAACGCTGCGCGCGTTGCGCTGGGTTTGGATCAACTTCGACTTGGTCGCGATCAGGCATACATCGGCGTCTTGATGGATGATCTGGTCACGCGTCAACCGCGCGAGCCATATCGAATGTTTACGAGTCGCGCAGAGCATCGTTTGCTCTTGCGAGCGGATAACGCAGAAGATCGGCTGACTGACTTTGGCGTTGTTGCGGGTTTGGTGTGTGCGCATCGTGCGAACAAAGCTCGGGCGTACAAGGATTCTCTCGCCACACTTCGAACGCGATTGGCGCGCACCACTGCGCCAGTCAACTTTGGAAGTGGCAAGAAACTTTCGGATGTAGCGCGGCGACCAGAGATCACACCTATTGAGCTTGCTGATTTGACGAATTTGCTGGTGAATGTCGGGAAAAGCGAGCCATATGTGGCGGATGTTTCTCTTGTCGAGCGCGCGATCACGGATATTCGATATGAGTGCTATCTCGTGCGCCAACATTCGGAATTGAAGCGTGCGCTTGCCAGCGAAAATGCGCTGATTCCCAGCGAATTGGACATCAAATCGGTACCGGGACTCTGTGCGGAAGCGGTCGAAGTTCTCCACCGATTTCGGCCAGCCACGCTTGGTCAGGCATCGCGACTTTCTGGGATTTCGCCTTCGGATATCTCGATTCTCGAGGTCACCCTGCGCCGTCGGCGCAAGAGTGGAAACCTTCCAACGACTTGCTAGACTGCGTTTTCGTTTCGTTGCCGCTGTAGCTCAATTGGTAGAGCACATGATTTGTAATCTTGAGGTTGTCGGTTCAAGTCCGATCGGCGGCTTTGTTTGATGGACTGCAAAGGATCTCTTGATGTGTCCAGTATGAAATTGCGAACACAAATAAAATTGGCAGCAGTCCTCATTGCCGTCGCTACAACAGTGGGGGCTACATTTTTGGGATATTGGGCGATCAACATTATTTTTAGGCAAAGGCTTGAGGCAAATGCGATGTCATTGGCCTCCGCCGTCGCCGCATCGATCGATCCGCAGATGTTGGTGTCAATCCGAATTGAGATGGATGAGAAGGCTCCTCAGTATGCAAAGTTGGAAACTCTCATTCAAGAGTTGACCGCTGCAAATCAAAATGGAGACTTCCCCATTCGCTTCGTCTATTTGTTGATGCCGACCACCAAAGGCGCAAAATCTGGTTGGGATTTCGCTGTGGATCCCGATCCTCGAACGATCCCCGAATGGATAGGACCTGGAACGCCTTACAACACGACTCTGATCAATGGCAATGCAATGCAGGTCATTCCAAAGACGACATCGGCATTATTCATAAAGGATGAGTGGGGCGAATGGCTCTCTGGATTCGCTCCAATTCGAACGAAAGACGGCACAGTTGTTGGTTTGGTTGGAGCGGACATTCCTTACATCAATATCGTTCACTTTTTAGATATTGTTTTCTGGGTTGCGATCGGATTTTCTAGCGTTGTCTCTTTGCTGTCATATATGGCAGTCAGTATCGCTATCGATAAAAGTTTGAAGCCGCTCACAAATGTTCGTGGATTCATTCACGATATCGGGTTGGGGAATTTTTCAAAACGATTGAATTTGTCAATGAAGGGTGAGTTTGCTGTTGTTGTTGGCGAGTTGAATGAAATGGCTTCCAAACTTGACCGCCAAAAAGACGAATTGTCAGCAATCACTGCGATCAGTGAGGACTTGAACTTCATCCAAGACATTGACATATTGATGGAGTCCATCCTTCAAAAAGCCCGCAGATTGATTAGTTGCGATGCGGGCAGCGTGTACTTGCAAGAAGGTGATTCGTTGAAGCTGAAGTATGTGCAGAACGACTCACTGGATATGAAGAACGATCGCAAAGGTTCTGCCATCAAATTTTCTCCAATTTCAATTAGTGAGGAAAGTATTGCAGGCTATGTTGCAAAGACTGGCAAGATTCTGAATATCCCAGATGCATATGACATTGCATCAAACAGTCCATTTCGTTTCAATCAAAGTTTTGATTCAATTTCTGGCTATCGAACCAAGGCAATGCTGACAGTTCCGCTTCGAACTTCTGTGGGGAAGATTGTTGGAGTTCTGCAGTTGATCAACCCAATTGACAACGAGGGCCAACCGCGCATCTTTAGAGAAGACGATGAAAAGATGATCGGGCATTTCGAATCCGCAGCGACAGTCGCACTCGAGCGCGCCGCTTTGACTCGTTCGCTCATCAATCGAATGCTCAAGATGGCAGAACTTCGCGACCCAAGCGAAACAGACGTTCATTGCGATCGAGTCGCGGGGTATTCGGTCATCCTGTATCAGGGATGGGCAAAGCGACATGGAATTCAAGGTCTTGACATGGAACGCGAGCGCGACGTGCTGCGCATCGCAGCGAGATTGCACGATGTTGGGAAAGTTGGAATTTCAGACGTGATCTTGAAAAAGCCAGGTCGGTTGACTGCTGAAGAATATTCGGCGATGAAGGAACACACGGTGTTTGGAGCGCGCCTTTTTGGTGGAAACGAAAGTGTCTTGGATCCAGCGGCAATCGACGTCACACTGCACCATCACGAAAGGTGGGATGGTGGGGGATATCCAGGGGCTCCCCCCTCGTCAGGTCTTGGTTTAAAGGGAGAAGACATTCCACTCTTCGCACGCATTGTGTCTGTCGCTGATGTATTTGATGCGCTCAGTTCGAAGCGTATGTATAAAGAAGCGTGGCCTGAGGATCGGGTGTTGGCCGAGATGAAGGTCAATGCTGGCAAGCAGTTCGATCCAGAACTGATCGAGATCATGTTTGAAAACGTCGACTTGTTTCGAGCTATTCACGAGAAATACAATTCGAGTGAAACCACGAATAAAGCGGATTTCAAACAAAAAATTATATAAAAGTTTCTTTTAAGTTTTTCTTGACACTGTGCACAAAAGTCGTAGACTCGATTTGGTTCACGACGCATGACAATTGAAAAAAAGTTTCTGGGTTGGTGTCAAGGCGAAGGCCCCGCCGCGGTCACTGCTCGCGCATTGCTTGAAAGTGCGCCGACTGCTGCTGATGGTGCGGCGGATCTTTCTTCGTCGATGATTGTTGTCAGTAGTGGTCGCATCATGCGACATCTGCGCTATGAACTCTTGACTCAGGCTCGCACTCGACGCGTTGCGCTGATCCCGCCACTGATGTGCACAATTGAAACGCTAGGTTCTCGTACGCTGGGTTCTCTAAATTTGGGCGCAAGTCTTTCGCAAGAGTGCGTCAGTTCTTCAGATTGGTTGGTCGCACTCGAACAAGCCCTTGGAGAACTCTCGCCAGACGCGGCAGAATTGCTCGCGCCGCGAGGTCTTCCGCAGAATCCAAAGTCTCGGATCGCACTGGTGCAGCAACTGCAGAAGATTATTGATCAGGCGACGAGTGCGAATCGTTCGCCCGAAGAAATTGCAATGTTGCCGATCGTCGCGGATTCTGCGAGCGCGCAGCGGCGGTGGAAGTCGCTGCAAGAACTTGTGAACATTGCTCAGGGCAAAGTGCAGGCGATCAGTGATCGTCGACCGCTTTGTGCTCTGGATTGGAATCGTCGATTGGTTGAGGAGGGGGTCGTTGCAAGTGACTCATCAAAAATCACGCACGTGATCTTGCTGGGCGTACTCGATGCAACTCCGCTGACTCGCGCAGTGATCGCTCGTTTGGAATCGCAGGGAGTTTCTCTTGCTGCGTGGATCATCGCTCCCGAAGATCATGCCAAGATTGACGATGCAGAAAAAACTTGGTTTGATGAAATCGGATGTGTTCGACGCGGCGCTTTGCGGCAAGGACCAGAACTTCGCGATGATCAGATCGAGCCTGCAGATGGCCCCGAAGATCAATGCGAAGCAGCGGTGGCGCGGTACGCGATGATTTCCCAGAAAGTCTCTCCTGATTCGCAAGATCCGGGTTCGATCGTCATCATCAACGGCGACCCCGAACTCAATGCGGTGCTTGGTCGAACGATCGAAGCGTATGGACGTTCGATCCATGTTGGTCGTGGAAAATCTTTTTCTCAAACGCTCGCTGGGAAATTGCTTGGCGCATTGTCCGCGGTGAATTCGTCGCCTCATCCCGATTCTCTCGCGGCATTTGTTGAGCATCCATGCGTGACACATTGCGCACTACGAAATGGAGCGACATTCGATCTTGTCAGTGAATTGGACTCGGCGCGTGTTCGTTCGTTGGTGAATGATTTCGAGCATCTCGAATCTCTTGGCAACGGCTTTCTTGAAGCAAAGGGTTCAGCACTGATGAGTCAGCTGCGCACTCTCTTTGGAAGATTCATTCCACAAACTATGGGCGTGAAAGTTTCTGGCGGTTGGGCGGAGTTGACAGATGAACTTGTGCGCATCATTCGCCGAAATATGCAAGGGACAATCGGAGATCCTGCGCAGGAAGCCGCATGTGATGCGATGGATCATGTTGCGCGGCAAATCGCAGCGGGAGTGTGGGCCGATCAGCCCACGACGGTCGGCGCAGCTGTGGCGTTCCTCGACAGCATGCTGCGTGATGTTGATGTGCCAATTGCGCCCGATGGATTTGAAATCGAAGTCATTGGTTGGCTCGATTCTCTTTTCGATCCATCGTCTTCAATGATTCTTATGGGTATTCGCGAAGGGACTATTCCCAGCACGCCAATACCAGATGGTTGGTTGAACGATTCGCTGCGCAAAGAACTTGGATTGGCTGATCGCTCGCAGCGACTTGCGCGCGATGCGTATGTCTTGCACGCAATCGCAGCACGCGCCACGCAACTTGTCATTCTTTCTGGTCTGACAAACGCCGATGGTGAGCCTGGCATTCCAAGTCGGCTGCTCTTTCCAGGTCAAGGTGTTCAGCAAGCACAGCGAGTCCGCCGATTATTCGATCAAGGTGTGGGAAGTCGTCTTCGACCACAACCGATTGCAAATTCAAAATCAAGCAAGTTTTTTGAAAAGCCTGTTCCCGAAAACTATGTTCATCTGCCGCTTCCAGTAGATACATCAGTGACAGGTTTCAAGGCGTACATCGAATCGCCATACAGATATTGGCTTGAAAGTGTCTTGGGCCTCGGCAATTCGTGCGCTGGTGTTGGCCCTGGCATATTGTCGCTCGATCCACTGCAATTTGGAACGCTTCTGCATGAAACGCTTGCGCGACTGATCGATCCAAAGATCAAGGATTGCGAAGATCCGAAAATACTTCAGGAGTTTCTTTCGCAGTGGATTCGTGCCAAGGTTGCGAAGCGATATGGAAAGCATCCCAAGGCGGGAATTATTCTGCAGGTCGATCTTGCGATCGAACGGATTGAAAGTGCGATCGAATGGCATCTGGCGGATCGCGCAAAGGGTTGGATCTTGCAAGCAACGGAATGGATTTTTCCAAAGGATATGCATATAGATGTTGATGGCGTGCCGCACGGAATCAGTGGTCGCATTGATCGCATTGATCGCCATCACACCACAGGAGAATGGAGAATCATCGACTATAAAAGTGGGGACAACGAAGCAGATCCAAACACCGCGACGCAGAAGAAGGGCGAATTGCTCGATCTGCAATTGCCGCTCTATCGCAACCTCGCTCCACAGCACTATCCAGGAATGAGCGGGGCAGTGCCGACTGTTGGATATGTCGCACTTCCCGCAGCGCCAGAGACCGCATCTTTTCTGCCACTCGCACTTGAAACCGATTGGGATGCGATTGCGCTTGAAAAGGCGCAGGACATCATCCGAAAAATTCGCAACCGAGAGTTTGGGAGTGCAGATGATTTCAGCACGCGTGATGATGGATATGCGCGGCTCTTACGCCAAGTCTGCTTCACTCCAGCCGGCGATATAGAAGAAACTCCTGAAGATGGAGCCGGATCATGAGCCCCCGCATGAGTCCCCACATGAGCCCTTTGCAACCATTGCAGATCACACGAGTGCTCGCCAATGCGGGCAGCGGCAAGACGCATAAACTTTCTGCAGATTTTCTGCGTGTCGCGCACAATGGATTGGTCGAAGGCGACCCAGCGCGCGTCGAGTCCATTCTCGCCACGACATTCACGCGAGCTTCTGCGCGTGACATTCGAAACAAAGTTCTGCTACGTGTTGCGGATGCTGTCATAAATCCCAAGGGTCGAGAGGAACTTGCGGAATCTATTTTTGGCAACAAAGCACGTGCAAGCGAAGTGAAATGCGAAGAATTGCTCGACGTACTTGTGCAGCGTTTGGATCGATTAGAGATTCGCACCATTGACGGTTTTTTCAGTCGGCTTGCTTCTGCGTATTCGCTCGAACTTGGTTTGTCTCCTGGCACAACTCCAATCGATGATTCACAGATTGAGAAGATTCATATTGAAGCTCTTGCGCGCATTATTGAAGCAAATCCACATGATGCGCGTCGCCTCTTGCAGATCACCACCATGGGCAAAGGCAAACGCGATTTGGCGGCTCAGTTGCTTGAAGGAATGCAAAAGTTGCTTGAGATTTGGCGGGATAGTCAGTCGGATGATGAATCTCAGAATCCTCCCAAAGCGTGGGTTCGACCTGATGAAGTCAAGGGAGTGAATATTTCCGTAGCGCGCAAAGCATTCAAGGCCATCGCAGGTTTGGTTGGCGGCGCGACTGGCCGCAACCGAACCGAATTTGAAAGAGTGAGCAATCAAGGCGATGCGATTCTGAAGTCGATTGACGATGGTCGGTGCGACATCAAATCGCTTGAGCAACTTGTATCGAAAGGGATTCCATGCAAATTGATCGAAGGCGATCCGAGTTTTTATAGCAAGCCCATCGACCCTTCTGCATTACCGCATTTCAAAGACGTTGTTGAATGGGCTCGGGGAGTGATCACAGAAACTGCGTTGCGATCTAGCATTGCACGATGCGAATTAGCACGCAAACTGGATCAAGAAGTAAGCAACTTGCTCTTCCAAGCGGGCGCTTGCACATTTGATTCGATCACGCGCTCTGTCAGCAGGAGTCTGGCAAAGGACACACTTGGCGACATGCTCTATCGCCTAGATGGACGCATCGATCATTTGCTGTTGGACGAGTTTCAGGACACCAGTCTTGCGCAGTGGCGGGCGTTGCAACCGCTGGCACAATCCATCGCATCTGGCGGCGAAAATGCGCGATCCATTCTTGCAGTTGGCGATGCGAAGCAATCTATTTATGGATGGCGCAATGGCGATCCGCGTCTGCTGCGTGGTCTGCCTGCATTGTTGAACGAAAGTGGCGAGGCAGATGTTGCCGATGAAACGCTTGCAACAAGTTGGCGCAGCTCGCCGATTGTCTTGGAGACCGTGGATTGCGTCTTTCGCTCTCTCTTGCGTGCGGATCATCCAGCGCGAGACCTTGATGACGAGAACTACAACACGAATTTTCTTGAAGCGATTGAAAAGTGGATGGACAAATATGCCGATCACACCGCCGCGCCAAAGAATGCCACGCTGACTGGTTGCGTTCAATTTGTTGAGAACGAAAAGGGTCTTCATCTCGCTGCTGCCGCGGCGAAGGCGACAGAACTTTGGCGGCGATCTGGAGGGCGACTGAAAATCGCCGTGATTGCTCCTCGAAATAAAGATGTTGGCCTCATCGTGCAGGCGATTCGAAATCAACCTAATGCGCCCCCATGCGCTCTCTTGGCAGGTGGCGAGTTGTCCGCTTCTCCCGCAGTTGTCGCGTTGATTGATGCGATTCGCTTTGCAGCTCATCCAGATGATTTCGTCAGTTTGTTGAGCGTCCTGCAATCACCGCTTGCACAAGTTTGGGGTCTGCAGCTTCCAACAGATTGGTCACTCGCAAGCCAATCGAATGCACGCTTCGAAGCCGCACAGAAACTTCGCCTCGCATTCGCATCCAATTCGATCGCGGCGACAGTCTGTGCGTGGGTTTCAAAACTCGATCGATTGCCAAGTGGCACTCCGCTTGATGATGGTGATCGACGCAGAATTACAAAATTGATCTCTGAAATAAGCAGCGCGGAAGAAGGCGCTGGAACACTCGATGACTTGATCGGACTTCTCGATGCAGTCAGGATGCAGGATGTTCCCAGCCAATCCATTCATGCAATCAACATTCACCAGTCAAAAGGTTTGGAATGGGACATCGTCATTTTTGTAGCGCCGAGCAAAACCACTTCTCCGCGCTATCTGATGGCGGTTGGACGCGGCGGCGAATATCTCGGCCCAGAATCTGATCGCATCGCACCAAAGATTTCTTCTGGACTTGCTCTGCCTGGTGTGCAGGAAGTGATCGACTCTGCCGACCAATTTGCTTTTCAAGAATTTCTCAGCTCTCTCTATGTTGCGATCACGCGTGCCAAGCGAGGACTCTGGGTGTATGTCGAGAATGCTGCCAGTAAAAAAGGTCCGCCGACGATCACTCGCAGCCACGGCGGAATTCTTCGCTTTGCAATGTCATCTCCAATTCCAAATTCGATGTTTGAAAACGATGAATCTTGGATTGATGCAGCGGCTGTCGTGACAGATTCTGCGAAGGCTGGAGAGTCGAGCGAAACTGCAAACTTGATTGCGCCACTGATGCCCGCTCGACCGAAGTCGCCACGCGTGCAGACTCGGGTTGCGCGCAGCGCCTCTGCGCTCAGCGAGGTCGTCACCCGCGAAGACGAAATAAAAATCGACGCGGTTGATCCGTTGGCCAGTCGCAATGCAATGGCATATGGCAGCATCGCTCATGCAGTGTGCGAGAGCGTTGAATGGATAGACGACTGGAAGCCAGACGAAGCAGCTTTGGTAGCACGCGCAACAGCACTCGCTCCATTCTTCACTCCTGAAAAGATTCAAGCCGCGGTTGCTCACGTCGTCAACCAATTGCGTGCGGGCAAAATCGCGGCATCGCTTTCACGTCCGAAGGATTCTGCCGTCGCAGTGCGAGAACGGCAATTCTTGCACTTCAACGAAGGCGGTGGATTGCGACAGGGTGCGATCGACCGAATCGTCTTACACGGAAAGCCTGGTGCGTGGACACGTATCGAGATCATAGATTTCAAGACAGATCGCCCACTTGTCGAAGGCGAAGCAAATTGGTCAACATCTCGCGCAGATCATCATCGTCCTCAACTTCACGCATATCGCGAAGCCGTGGCGGCGGAGTACAACGTTGATCCGAAGATCATTTCGACTTGGATTGTGTTGTTGTCCAGCGGCGAAGTCATCTCTGTCTGATACTCCATATCATCATGAATCACCGATGCTGTTCAGCGCGCTATTCATTCTTGGGCTTGTCACGACACAGGCTGCTGTTGCGCCAACTGCGCCGACAGGAGCAGCAATCAAAGTCGTTGCCGGCAATGATGTTGTTGCAGATCTCGTGCGCGCCATCGCAGGTCAAGATGTAGAACTTTTCGTCCTTGGACAAGGTGCAGATCCACATCACTATGAACCGACGCCAGCGGATGCAAAGAAAATTGAATCTGCAGATCTGGTGCTCGAATTCGGACTTGGACTCGATCGTGCGATGGGCAAACTTCATCGCTCAACAGGATCAAAGGCAAAGCTCTTGGTAGTTGCCGAAGGATTGGCAAAGAAGGGGAGCGATGCCGCAGTGACCGACCACGCGGACCACGCCGACCACGATCACAATCATGATCATGGATCAAGTGCACTTGATCCACACATTTGGCATGATCCAGCGCAGGTTCGAATTCTCAACGAGCGAATGTGCGCTGCGCTTGTCGCGGTCCGTCCAGCTTCTGCAGAAAGTTTCCGATCGCGCAGCCTGGAATTGGATACTCAATTGGTCAAACTAGACGAGTGGATCAAGGCGCAAGTTCTGCTCATACCTGAATCAAAGCGACTGCTCGTGACAACGCACGATGGTCTGCAGTCATTTGGCAATCGTTATGGATTTCGAGTTGTTGGAATCGAAATGACTTCTGACGGCGCGGATGTTGCGCCATCGCAACTCATCAAGATGGTCAACGCTCTGCGCGAGACCAAGAGCGCTGTGGTCTTTGGTGATGCTGCGCATCATTCCCGTATCGCGGCGACAGTTGCACGCGAAGCAAATGTGCGCCTCATCGAGACACTGCGCTTGGATTCCCTCTTGCAACCTCCCGCCGCAGAACAAGGAAAAGCGTATCTTGAAACAATGCGTTTGAATGTCAATACGATTGTGAAGGCGCTTCAAGATTGAAATACGAGTGGCTTGCGTATGGTGGTCGTCACTTGCATGCGCCCGATCCCAAGGCGCCAGCGCTTCTGGTGGCGGATTTGATGGTTGGCTATCCCGCAGCGAAAGATCTCGTACTGCACGATGTGAACTTCACTCTGCCTGTTGGCGCGCGCCTCGCACTTGTTGGCGCGAATGGATCTGGAAAGAGTACGCTCTTGAAAACGATTGCAGGACTGTTGCCGATCAAGTCCGGAAAGATTTCCGTTTTCGGATTGAAGGTGCGAGCGTGTCATCATCGAACTTCGTATCTGCCACAGCGCGAAGAAATCAACTGGCGATTTCCAGTCACCGTCTCGAGATTTGTCATGGCAGGGCGCTATGTGCACTGCGGTTGGTTGACTGGTCCCGATGCCGTTGATCGCTCGGTCGTGCAAGAAACACTTGCGCAGTTGGATCTTTCGAACATCGCAAATCAATCTATCGGCGAACTTTCAGGCGGACAACAACAGCGCGTTCTTCTCGCGCGTGCCGTTGCGCAGGGATCGGACCTGCTTCTGCTCGATGAACCACTCAACGCAGTCGATTCTGCTTCGCGCGTGCTTGTCGCTCAACTCCTTGATCGCCTGAAGAGTCAAGGCAAGTCGATGATCGTCTCGACGCATGATGTCGGCATTCACGATCAACCATTCGACGGAGTTCTGTCGCTCGAACATGGCACGATGCGGGAGGTGACGCATGGCGTGGATTCTTGAACCGTGGTCCATGGGATTTATGCGCGATGGCCTTTTCGCCGGATTGGTCACTGGACTTGCATGCGCACTGCTTGGTGTCTATGTTGTTTTTCGACGCATGGCATTCGCCGGTGAAGCAATGTCGCACACAACACTTCCTGGACTGGTCCTTGCGCAGATGTATGGATGGAGTTTGACACTTGGCGCGCTTGCAAGCAATCTTGCAACAGCGATCGGCATCAGCATCTTGTCTGCAGGTGGATCACGCCGTCGTGGCGTGCGCGAAGATGCTGCAATCGGTGTGGCATTCACAGGAATGTTCGCACTCGGCGTCATCCTGACAAGTTTCGGAGGATCGTGGCGCGATCTTTCGCATCTGCTCTTTGGAAACATCTTGGCAGTCGCTCCTGGTGATATTTGGTTTATGGTCACCGCAGCGGTTGCGATCGTCCTTGCGCTTGTACTACTTCACAAAGAATTCGAACTCAGTTCGTACGATTCGAATTATGCAGATCTGATTGGAATCGGAGCAAGCCGTTTGCGCTTGGCAATTCTTGTGTTGATTTCATTGGCGGTCGTCTCTGGCGTTCAGGTCGTCGGTGTGATTCTCACCAGCGCATTACTTATTACGCCTGCAGCAACGGCTGCAATGTTCGCTCGAAGATTGATCCCATTGATGGGGCTTTCCGTCGTCGTCTCATGGACGTCGATCGTGTGCGGGCTCTACGCGTCCTATTTCTGGTCGCTTCCACCAGGGGCATCAATCGTCTTTATCGCCACGTTGATCTTTGTTGGATCGTGGATTTGGCGAAAGTTTGCGGGATAATTCCGACTTCTTATGGACAGATTCCCCAGCCAGATAAGAGCGTCGTGAGATCATTTCCGTCGACGACTCCGTCGCTGTTCAAATCCGCATCACATTGTCCGCCAAGGACGCAACCGCCCCATCCGGACAACATGGTTGCAAGATCGTTTCCATCGACAGACCCGTCGTTATTGATGTCTGCATTACACGCGGGAGCACTCGGTCGAAGATTCAGAATAAATGGCGAAGTCCCGCCAGGTCCAGATGCTGTTCCAACAATTGTCAGTGCATCTTCGGACATTCCAAGTGGAAGATTCAGAATCCAACCGTCTGGAATCACAACGCCAGCTTCTTGTGCAAGAGTTGGGAGTGACACATAGCCACGCTCGGTGGACCAGAGATAGGAGCCAGCGTATCCCATCATTCCGTAAAACGTCAGCACTTTGCTTCCATCGTTATTCGCTGCGACGACATATCCGTTGCCCGTTACTGGCGCAGGCGTGATCGCTTGAACTCCCGTCGCAACACTCCACCGCCACGCGGCTCCACCATAAAAGTCGGATCGACCAATTCCATAAACCCATTGACCATTTCCGCTGACTGCACCAGCTTCAGACATCTTGACCGCTGTCGTCGCTCCAGCGGGAATTGCAGAGAGATTCGTTACAACAAATGCTCCTGAAGCATTTTTGTTCCACACTGCGCCTTGTCGCCACCCATTGTAATCGTCGGCCCAACCAGCAATCACATTGCCGTTATCGCTGACAGCATTTGCTCGTGTTGGTTTATAAAAATAAGTTGTGCCAAGAGGTGTGATGACATTTGTTGCTGCATTCCAGTCAAATCCTTTTGCACTACAGCCAGTGTTCCAGGCCAAGCCAACAACATGGTTTCCATCAGGGGACATCCCCCAAGCGCCACTTCGTTCCGCATCGCAGTTGAATCCAAAACTTCCCAGCAGTTGATATTGGGAAGTGTCGATGTGATAAATCGTCGCTTCACCTTTCGTCGTGTCGGGATTGTTGGTGGTGCATGTCATCCGTGTTCCATCAGCAGTGACTCGAGCTTGTCCTCCCACACCGTTTCCAGGAGGAATTGTGTTGGGGACTCGAACGACTCCAGTTTGTTGCGTCCAATACCAATACGCCAGAGGGTCTGTTCCCACGACAACCTGACCGTCATCACTGGAATCTTCGGCGTATGAATAGTTCACGTAACCAAGCAGAAAAAGTTCGCCTGCAGATGCGGAGGAATAAAGCCCGCATGAAGCGATGATGGCGGCAAGTGCAAGTCGTCGTGGAAGTGGTGTGGTCATGTTGTTTCTCAAAGCGGTTGGAATTGATTTATACGAAAGAACCCGTGGACGGAATATCTCCGCCCACGGGTTGGTTTTCATGAAAGAATCTTATGGGCACGTGCCCCATGCACCGATCAATCTCGAGAGGTCTTGTCCATCGATGACTCCATCGCTGTTCAAATCCGCCGGACAAGTCTGGCCTGCTTGGCAACCGCCCCATCCAGTCAGCATGGTTCCAAGATCGTTTCCATCGACAGACCCGTCGTTATTGATATCAGCGACGCAAGCTACGACTGGCGCAAGATTGATTCGGGCGATGGCATTGATCGAATTGACGGAGTCGCCAGCCCTAAGAACCAACTGACCGCTCGCATTGATTCCGCTATTGATTCCGTTGCCAGTCACGCCAGTGCCGCCGATGAGGGTGAGTTGGTTACAAGCCGTTCCAGTGAAATTGGTATCGCCACTCTTTGCGATCACACGCAGACCACTCGCCGCGTCCCAAGCACATATCGCAGTATTGTTCGATGTTCCAAGGTTGAAACTATTCGAGAACACCACGACTCCTGAGTCGCTGATGCACACAGATGAAGAACCCGACAACCCAGCAAAGGTTGCGCCGGCGATTCCAGGCACTGGATCGAATTGACGGGCGATTACAACAACCGTCCCATCTGCATTGCGTACGCCTAAGAAACTCGAGCCCACTGTCGTGTCAGTGATTGATGTGCCATCGGCGTTCATCAGAATGCCTTCGAACGCATACAGACCGTTATTGTTCATCACTGACCCGCTGCCAGTGGATGAGAACACGACGCCAGAGACGCCGGGAATGGTTTGTCCCTTGCGAAGAAGCATCGTGTAGACGCCGTCCTTCGCAGAAAATATTGCAATATCGTTGAGGTTCTGCACGGCTCCAGCGCCACCCAAATTTGCTCGGAAGATGATCGACCCATCGTCCATGATCGGGTGCTGCGCGGGAGTAATGGGTGAAGATGTAGGAGTTGTCAGATTAGTGAAGGTGAGATCGGCGTAGCCCGGAATCGCGCCACCTTTGCGGGACATGACCTGCAAGCCGCTGCTCCAAGCATTCGTTAGATAGACGGAGTCATTGGATGTGGTGATTCCGGAAGTTGCCGCAAGTTTGCCGGATAAAAGAACCCGATCGCCGTTGCACTGCAATCCGAACGCGTCTGGCTGAAATACAGTGCCGTCCGTGAAGCCAGGAGCTGCATCGCCTTTGCGAATGACGACTGACTTTCCAGTTGGGCCCATCCACATCACTGCGGAATTATTTTGCGTAACACCCGCAGTGGTGATGACGCCGGTTCCCGTGAGAGCCGCAGATACCAGCGCTTTTCCGTCGTTGTTCACATACTGTGGGCTGCCAGCAGATACCGAAATTACCACCCCAGCCGCGCCCGGATATGCATCTCCGCCGCGGTAAAGAATGTAATTGTTGGCGCCAGTGGAATCGCGCCACATCCAGAACGGGCTCGTGGTCGTCGTGACGCCGGTGCCATTCAAGTTGCCAGTGATCAGGATGCCGCCGTTGGCGCACCCGTATTGTGAACTTCCAAGTCCGTTGATGCCGGTTGTTGTGTTGCAGACCAGTCCTGGCGCAAGTCCGCTTGGAAGCGCGTTACCTGCACGCGCGAGTTGCGATAAAGATCCAGCCGTGCCATTGACGAACATGTGCGAGTTATTCGGGGCGGTGTTTTGAATACCAGTGCCAGCAAGCTGACCGCGAAAGGTGACGAGACCAGTTGGTCCAATCACTGGATTGTTAAGTGAATTCGGAACCCACACGGCGTCTGCGGGAAGTGTGGCACCATTGATAGTGACAGGAGTAAGTCCATCCGCTACTGCAATATTTTCCCACGTCGCTTGTGCATTCGCAGCAGAAGTCAACGCGATCGTTGCGAAGCCAATTGTGATGATTAGGTTTTTTTGTAGCGTGTTTTTCATTTTATCTGAGGTGCTTTCTTCAATTAAGTACAATGAATAATTGGGAATCGGTGTGTATTCCAGAATATCCCAAAACTAGTCATTGTCAAAATAATCTCTAATTTCCGTAATAATTCTGGGTTTCACTTTTGTCTATCATTATCGGCCGATGCCGCAAAGTCTCCCCCAAATGAACCAAAGTTCAGAATCAATTCGTACCGCCCTCGAATCGCTTCGGGAAAACGTTCGGAATATTCTGGCAGCACAGTTTGGAGGGGCGAATTTTCGCGGAATTGACATCGTAAGTCAATTTCATATCGATTTGAAGCTCGCGTGGAAAATCATTCGAATTTCAAAGGCAAATGATCCATTTGAATGCGTTCGATATCTCCCGGGCCTTGGGGGGTGGGATATTTTCTGCGAAGCGGCGAAACAGATTGGAATAGGCACCGAGCTCGCGGACAGAACGCGGCAGTCATTCATCCAAGTGAAAGAACTTGGATTGGCATGGGGTGGAGACGCACGAGGATTTGAATTGCTCGCTGCTGGTCTCGCTCGAGTTAGTGACCCGCGGGTTGGATTGGAACATCGCAAAAATCATTTCTCAAGCGGCAGTTATGTCTGGGGCATTCGTGCGAAATCGCTGATTCGCCTTGATGTCATTCATCCAGCACCAGATGGCCGCAATATCGAAATGGCGACGGTGCGCGGATTTGTCGATGTTGAACGCTTGCGTGCGGATGCTCCTTGGTATCTCGAAGTTCCGTTCTGCGTTGACGATTTGGCATCAGGCCCGATGGATGTTCGATTTGAACCGATTGATCTCGCTGACCGTGGTCGTGGTGCGCCATTTCTTTTAAAGCGTTTGTGTTCTGATGGTGTTCCAACATTTGAAGCGCCGAAGCGGGAGCGCGTTCCTCGAGTTGTCGAGTTGCCGATCGGCTCCGTTGGAGTTGAGTGCGGATTTACGCTCTTTCATGGTGCCGTCTGTCGAGGAACAATTCCGATGTATCGCACTCCCGAAAATGAGTTTGCATCCTTGATGATGAAGATTCAAACTCCCTGCGAAAGAATCGTCTTTGACGTGCTCTTGCACAAAGATTTAATCATTGGAGATGTTCTGCCAACAGGTTCGATGTTCAGCGTTCTCGACGGTTGGCGTGGTCAGTTTTCTCATCAGAACCGCGACAGAATCCCGATCGATTATGAGATTAAGGAAGTCAAGAGTGGGAAGCGTGCGGTCGGTTTTGAAGGGTTTGGTCGAATGGAGGAGCTTCACGATTCCACTCTTGCGCGCGGCGGATGGGATCGCAAAGTGTTCCGTCATTTTCGCGCAGAGATCGCATATCCGCCAGTGCCATCGACCATGACGATTGATATTCCGCTGCTTGGTTGAAAGTGAAGTTGCAGGGAGCCAGGTCGGTGAGGATTTTGAGCCCCGCCCCGATAGACTTGCATTGCTATGGCTCAACCTTCAAATAAAGGATCTGTCGAATCTGTCCGCGTGATCTGTTCAATGTTGAACATCACTAAGACGATCAACCGCAAAGAAATTCTCAAAGATATTTCGCTTTCGTATTACTACGGAGCCAAGATCGGCGTGCTTGGATTGAATGGCAGCGGAAAGTCAACGCTCCTTCGCATCATGGCTGGCGTGGATAAAGAATTCGATGGCAAGATCGAACGGACCCAAGGATTCACGACGGGCTTTCTGGAACAAGAGCCACTCGCAAACGAGAAGCGCACTGTGTTGGAAGTCGTGCGCGAAGGTGCGCAGGGGATCTATGACTTGCTTGCGGAGTTTGATGAGATCAACGCAAAGTTTGGCGAAGAAATGTCCAGCGAGGAGATGGACAAGTTGATGGAAAAGCAGGCGAAAGTCCAAGAGAAATTGGACACATTCGATGCGTGGACGATTGACAATCAGATCGAGATGGCGATGGAAGCCTTGCGCTGTCCGCCTTCCGATCAGACACTGGACAAAGTCTCTGGAGGAGAACGCAGACGCGTTGCGTTGACTCGATTGTTGATGCAGCACCCTGACATTCTGTTGCTCGACGAACCGACAAACCATTTGGATGCGGAAAGCGTTGCATGGTTGGAGCAACACCTTGCGCGTTATCCCGGCACCGTCATCGCAGTCACGCATGATCGATACTTCCTGGACAATGTTGCAGGATGGATTCTCGAACTCGATCGCGGTATGGGCATTCCATACAAGGGCAATTACACAGACTGGTTGGAACAGAAGCACAAGCGGATGGCGGTCGAAGAAAAGCAGGCAAGTATGCGCCAGAAATCGCTTGCGCGAGAACTCGATTGGATTCGCCAGAATCCCAAGGGACGCCAAGCGAAGAGCAAGGCGCGCGTTTCGAATTATGAACGAATGCTCAGCGATGATCAATCGCGTGCGAAGGCGGCAGAGATTGAAATTTTTATTCCACCTGGTCCGCGCCTTGGGAATGTTGTCATTCACGCCAAGGATGTCACGAAATCATTCGGAGATCGGCTGCTGCTTGATCGCTCATCGTTCGAGATTCCAGCTGGCGCGATTGTCGGCGTGATTGGTCCAAACGGAGCGGGCAAGACGACGCTGTTTAAGATGATTCTCGGTAGCGAGAAAGTTGACGGCGGAGAATTTGTTGTTGGCGAAACCGTGAAGTTGGGTTACATCGAACAACTTCGAGATGCAATGTCGCCAACCGACAGCATTTGGCAAGCGATCTCGGATGGTCAAGAAGAAATCCAACTGGGGCCTGTGAAGGTCAACAGCCGCGCGTATGTCGCGCGATTTGGTTTCACTGGAACTGAACAGCAGAAGTTGTGCGGAAATCTTTCGGGTGGTGAGCGCAACCGCGTGCATCTCGCGCGCATGCTGCATCAAGGGAACAATGTGATTCTCTTTGACGAGCCGACCAACGATCTCGATGTGAACACGATGCGTGCGCTTGAAGAAGCGATCGAAAACTTTGGTGGGACTGCAGTGATTGTCAGCCATGATCGATGGTTCCTTGACCGCGTCGCGACGCACATTCTTGCATTCGAAGGTGATAGCCAGACGTTCTTCTTCAATGGAAACTTTTCGGAGTATGAAGAAGATCGTGTTCGACGACTTGGCGAAAACACCGCGCCTGGCCGCGTGAAATATCGCAAGCTGACAAGAGCGTGAGTGGTTGAAAGAGTCCCCAAATTAGCGGCGGATACTGCGACGGAATCAAGCCACGAAAATACATAAGTGTTCAGCCGTGAAAAGTCCTCTCGGGGCTCAGACAGTACTCGGCGACCGACACGATCTGGTTGTTCGATGTTCGATCGCAAGTTCAGTCGGCCGCCTGCGGAACTCGCCCGAGAGAACTTTCCAACGGCTGGATACGCAAACGAATGCGAGACGGAATCTGAAAACGTTCGAGCGAGAATTTGATTCGCCAACGTGGGCAGTGGAATGATTTGAACCCCGGCGAGTT
>CAJCCX010000100.1 GCA_903961015.1 uncultured bacterium | reverse complement strand
ATGAAACCATTCGAACTCGGTCATTTCAAATGGACGCCATTGGCGCATTTGAGCATGCGTCCACGCATCCGGATGAAAAATATTTGGATGCACGGGATACAAGATTCCCGCGCTCCCGATTGACATATATATAAAGAGCAGGACCAGCAGAACAATGCCAAATCTGACAGAACTGAATAGGTCGAAAATGGCGCGTCCAAACTTCATTGAGGCTTGACCATCCTAGGGTCAAGAGAACCGATAGGATACTCACACTATGACAACTTTTACTGCAATTCATTCTCGAACATTCGTTCGCTCCGCTGTCTCACTCTTTGTCGCAATCGCGGCGATCACAAATCTTGCCTCAGCGCAGAATGCCAAGCCAGGTTCGGCCGTCGCGCCTACCGCAGATGCCCCTACGGCTTCACCGGTTTATGTCTCGATGACAACATCCAAAGGCGTGATTTATCTCGAACTCAACGCTGCAAAGGCACCGATTTCCACTGAAAACTTTGTCAATTACACCAAGGAAGGTTTTTACAACGGAACGATCTTTCACCGTGTCATCAAGACATTCATGATTCAAGGAGGTGGATTCACTGCGGACATGAAGCAGAAGGCCACGAAGGCTCCTATTTCCAACGAATGGCAGAATGGCCTTCCCAATAGTCGCGGCGCGATCTCGATGGCTCGCACAAACGAACCAAATAGCGCAACGAGCCAGTTCTTCATCAACACCGTCGACAACAAAATGCTCGATCAGCCACGTGGCGGCGCTGCATATGCGGTCTTCGGCAAGGTCATCAAAGGTATGGATGTCGTCGATGCTATTGCAGCTGTTCCAACTGGACCATCAAGCGGAATGGGCGATGTCCCAAAGACTGTCGTCACAATCGAAAAGATGGAAGTCATCGCTGGACCTCCTGCGATGGATGCCCCAGCGGCACCAGCGGCACCAGCACCGACGACTCCAGCGGCACCAACTGGAACGAAGACTCCGTGAGCGCGGCCAATTTGACTGCGCAACATCCACTTCTTGCGAAACTCGGCATCGCAAATCATCCACTGATTTGCGCCCCAGATTCTGCGAATAAGTCGATTTCCATTTCGTTCAATCCAACAACTGGCGAACCCATCGCTGGCGTGCGCCTGCAAAGTCGTGCGGAACTTGACGAAGCAATCTCCCGATGTGACGCGATCTTTCAAGCTTGGCGATCTTGCCCTGCTCCACAACGCGGCGAGATTGTGCGTTTGATCGGCAACGAATTTCGCAGATTGAAAGATCCGCTTGGCGATCTGGTCTCTCTCGAAATGGGCAAGATTCGTACCGAAGGGCTGGGCGAAGTTCAGGAAGCGATCGACATCGCGGACTTTTCCGTCGGTCTCGCACGACAGTTGTATGGACTCTCAATGCACTCCGAGCGCGCTCGTCACCGGATGTATGAACAGTGGCACCCGCTTGGAACAATCGGAATCATTACTGCATTTAACTTCCCCTGCGCTGTTTGGGCATGGAATGCGCTTGTCGCTGCGGTTTGTGGCGATACGTGCCTCTGGAAGCCTAGTCTTTTCACACCGCTCGTCGCGATTGCAACCAATGAAATTGCACGCAAAGTCATGAAAGAACAGCAGATTTTTCGCCCCGAAGGACTCGATCCTGCGGATGTCTTCACGCTCATCATCGGAACAGATGAACACGTCGGCGAACCGATGATCGCGGATCGACGACTGCCACTTATCAGTGCGACAGGATCGTGTCGTATGGGTCGTCGAGTTGCGCAAGTTGTCGGCGCTCGACTTGGTCGCACGCTTCTTGAACTCGGCGGAAATAATGCAATCATTGTTCAGCCAGATGCAGATCTCGATCTCGTCACGCGAGCAGTTCTCTTTGGTGCTGTCGGCACTGCGGGCCAGCGTTGTACAACAACTCGCAGATTGCTCGTTCACGAATCGATCGTCGAACAACTCTTGACACGCCTTGCGAAGGCATACAAGACGATTCCCATTGGCGATCCGCTTGACTCCAAGACTCTCATGGGCCCACTCGTCGATGTGCGAGCAGTCGCTGGAATGCGCGCAGCAATTGAACGTGCCGTCAGTGAAGGCTGCACGATTCTTTGCGGCGGAATCGAAGGTATCGATCGACTCGCAAAGTCACCAGGAAACTTTGTAGAGCCGACAATCATTCGTGTTCCCAAAGGAAAGATTCCTGCAATCACTCGCGAAGAAACATTCGCGCCGATTCTTTATGTCTTCTCAGTCGGTTCACTTGAAGATGCTCTTGTCATCCAAAACGGCGTAGATCAAGGGCTTTCGAGCGCAATTTTCACGGACAGCGTTCGGTCGGCAGAACGATTCCTTGCTGCGCACGGCAGTGACTGCGGAATTGCCAATGTGAACATTGGAACGAGCGGCGCAGAAATCGGCGGCGCATTTGGCGGCGAAAAAGACACAGGTGGTGGCCGAGAATCTGGTTCAGATTCTTGGAAGGCGTATATGCGACGGCAGACATGCACGATCAACTGGGGCGGCGACCTTCCTTTGGCGCAGGGCATCCGTTTCGGAGAGTGATATGCCGCTCGATCGCAATCAACTCGCGCAAAGAGCCGCTCTTGAATTACAAGACGGCTTTTATGTCAACCTCGGCATCGGCATTCCAACTCTTGTCGCCAATTATGTTCCAAAAAACATGACCGTCTGGCTGCAATCCGAAAATGGATTGCTTGGAATGGGCGAATTTCCTATCGACAGCGAAGTCGATGCGGATCTCATAAACGCTGGAAAGCAAACTGTCACTGGAGTTGCTGGCCACTCTTTTTTTTCCAGCGCTGATAGTTTCGGCATGATTCGCGGCGGACATATCGATCTCGCGATCCTCGGGGCAATGGAAGTTTCACAAGATGGCGACTTGGCAAATTGGATGATTCCCGGAAAACTTGTCAAAGGTATGGGCGGCGCAATGGATCTTGTTGCTGGCGTGAAACGGCGAATCGTTGTCATGGAACATGCCAACAAACGTGGCGAAGCGAAGATTATTCCGACTTGCACCCTGCCACTGACGGGTAAACACTGCGTCGATATGTTGATCACCGATATGTGCGTGATGGTGATGGACGAAACCACTCGCCGCTTTGTATTGACCGAAGTCGCTCCAGGTGTGACGGTCGATGATGTCCGAGCACGCACAACTGCGGATTTCAAAGTCGCCCCACAAGTGATTGCAGTTCGGATGTGATGGGCTTGCCCCGTAGCACAAAGGCGGCATCGATTATGATCGCCAAAACCTCATAAGAGGTAATTTTGCAGTCGGGTACAGGGCAACAGTCTTCCGAACAAGAGCCGAACAAATGTAAGGCGATTTCATAAATTATTTATCACAAATTGTATTGACACTGCCTGAAATCCTAATAAAACTTTATTTTTTGATCAAATATATCAAATTGTATTTGCAATTTGTAATTCTTGTGATACCAATAGATTGTAATTCCTTTTGGACATTCATTCCGTATTAGGGGCCGGGCATCATGAAAAAAATAACACTGCAATCCAAGATCGTTATCATTTCTCCTATTTTTGGGGCAATTTTGTTCGCAACTTCTAGCCTCTTTGCTAGTGGAACAATTGTTGGAGTTGGAGCAGGCCAAGTAAATAGCCCTCCCAATCCACCGAATTATGGACAGGGAGCAAGCCAGAATGGAGTGAACTTCATTGATGTATTTGCCGGAGATAACCACAGTTTAGCAATCAAAAGTGATGGAAGTTTACTTGGTTGGGGACGCAATCTCGAAGGACAGACCACTTGCCCAACAGGCCAATTCGTCGAAGCATCCGCAGGTGGTTTTTTCTCAATTGCTCGGAATGCCAACGGGATCCTGACAGGTTGGGGATCGAACGGATTTGGTCAAGCTGCAGTTCCTGCAGGTAGTTTCACACAAATTTCTGCTGGTTTGCAACATGCAACTGGAATTCTTACGGGTGGTGTACTCGTATCTTGGGGAGACAATTCCTTTGGACAAACTGTTGCTCAGACAGGGACATATACCCAATCCGCGGCTGGTGGATACCACTCACTTGCCATCAGATCCGTAGGGACACTGAAGGGTTGGGGTTCGAATGCACAGGGGCAAACAACCGTGCCCGCAGGAACATTTACTAAAATTGCTGCAGGTCTAAAACACTCCATTGGAATTCGAACCGATGGAACGTTGGCTGGTTGGGGACTAAATACAAGCGGTCAAACAAATGTTCCCGTTGGACAATTTAGATCGGTTGCTGCTGGTAGATCTCATTCGATTGCATTAGCAACCAACGGTTCTGTGAGCGCTTTCGGCTCGAATGCTTACGGAGAAACGACTGTGCCACCTGCAGGCGCAGGCTTGATCTACACCAAAGGAGTTGCAGGAGGATTCCACTCGTTACTCGTCCGTGTCAATGACTGCAACGGTAATGGCATCGAAGATTTTATTGATATCCAGAATGGCTTCGCGAGCGATTGTGATGGAAATGGAACTCCTGATTCTTGTGAAACTGATGCGGATACGGACGGATTCATTGCTGCTTGTGACTGTAATGACAATGACAACACAATTCATGTCCCACGTTCATTCTTTGTCGATATCGATGGCGATCAGTGCGGTTCGACAACGACAGCCCTCGTCTGCTCCTCGGTTGCTTTGCCTGGCTACTCAGTGAATAGCAACGATTGCAACGATGCGAACGCTTCTGTGTGCTCAAAAATTTCGTACTTTATTGATAGCGACGGAGATCAGTGCGGATCAACAACGACAGCCCTCGTCTGCTCCTCGGTTGCTTTGCCTGGCTACTCAATCAATAGCAACGATTGCAATGACAGCAATGCTGCTGTCTGTACAAAGCTTTCATACTTTGTAGACGCGGACGGTGACCTCTGCGGATCAACGACGACTGCGCTCGTCTGTTCGGCAGTTGCTCTCCCTGGCTACTCAGTCAACAGCAACGATTGCAATGACAGCAATGCTGCTGTCTGCGCAAAGCTTTCATACTTTGTCGACGCGGACGGTGACCTCTGCGGATCAACGACGACTGCGCTCGTCTGCTCGGCAGTTGCTCTGCCTGGCTACTCGGTTAACAGCAACGATTGCAACGACAACAATGCAGCAGTATGCGCATTGGTTACCTATTACATTGATGCGGATATCGACCAATACGGATCAACAACAAGTGTGTTGCTTTGCTCGGCAAGTGCGCCTCCAGGCTATTCAACAAATAATACTGACTGCAACGACAACAACGGAACAATTGCTCAACCGAAACAATATTACGTAGATTCAGATGGCGACGGATTCGGTTCCACAACAACCGCTATGGTCTGCTCTGCGTTTCCTCCCGTTGGATACTCTTCAAATTCAACGGATTGCAACGACAACGATGCCACCGTCCATATCGGACAGACGTACTACCTCGATGCGGACCACGATGGATTCGGTACTGGATCTTCAGTTCTTTTGTGTTCCTCGACTGCACCGTTTGGTTACACAACCAACAATACTGACTGCAATGACAACAACGCCGCTATCAATGCCCTCCAGACATACTTTGTGGACGCGGACGGCGATTTGTGCGGATCAACAACAACAGGGCTCGTTTGTTCTTTAGTGGTTCTTCCGGGATATTCACTAAACAGTAACGACTGCAATGACAACAATGCCCAAATCTGCGCAAAAATTTCTTTCTACGTGGATGCGGATCTTGATGGATGCGGTTCAAACACCACCGCTTTGCTTTGTTCCGCAACCCCTCCTACTGGATACTCAGTCAACCAAAATGACTGCAATGACAACAATGCCCAAATCTGTGCAAAAATTTCTTACTACGTAGATGCGGATCTTGATGGATGCGGTTCAAACACCACCGCTTTGCTCTGTTCAACAACTCCTCCTTCTGGAT
>CAJCCX010000099.1 GCA_903961015.1 uncultured bacterium | reverse complement strand
GTTCTTCTCAATGAAGCTCGCCGGCGCCGAGGCCTTGGTGGCAAACTCGCCCTCCACTAAGAAGCCGTTTGCAAAGCTCAGCGAATATTGAAAGACCGCAGCGCTCGCGCCGCTGGTCAACAGGGCCGCAGCGGCAACAGGAACGATGAAGGCGGAAGTGCACAAAGTGGAACGAAGGTTCATGGGATGTAGGGTCTTTCTAAAACTTGTAGGGCAACGAATCAGATTGGTATTACGAATTGACTCAGTATGACCGTGGCGGGTGAAAAATCAAGAGAAATCACATCTAAAATGATTTCTATAAGCAGCTGCACAAGCCATGAGGAGGGCCATGAGGAGGGCGACGGGTCGGCTGATTGAAAGTAGGTGAAGAATAGGTGCCGTCACTTCACCGATCGCTGTTTGTGATGGAATAATCGGGCTTCTGAACGATTGGAATTTGTCAGCCACAGCCGAGTATCGTGCGGCTCTAATGGAAGTTTCTGCACCGAACGTCATCCATAATGCCCGGTTTAACCCGCTCTACCGGACGTACCTCGTCGTCACTATCGGTTTCACGATGGTCATCTGCATCATCGGTATCCCCGTGGCGCTTGTCTGGTTCTGCGGTGTGGGGCAATGGTGGTCGCGGCACTACTACGACCTGCTGCAGTGCCAGCTTTCCGACCGCACTCTGCGGTTCCGCAAGGGCATCCTCTTTCAAGTCGAGAAGACGATCCCACTCGAGAACATCCAGGACGTCACGTTCGTTGAGGGCCCGGTGCTTCGCCGCTTCAACCTAAGCACCATCAAATTTGAGACCGCGGGCCACAGCGCGGGGCAGGCGCATGACATGCAACTGACGGGCATCATCGACGCGCAGGATTTCCGCAATCGGATCCTCACCGCGCGCGAGGCACTTCGTTCGCATCGCGCGGGTGATGCTTCAATGGCAACAGTCCACAACGACGGCGGCGAAAAAAGCGCGCCATCACAAGAGCAGTTGCGGCTCCTTCGTGCAATGTCAGAACGGCTCGACGAGATCGCAGCTGTGTTGAAAGAACGGCGCTGAGTCCAGCGGCGCGCTTGGGCTCATCCCCTTCGGCGTCGACCACCACCAACGCCAATGCCCGCCGCTGCAAGCAATGCCAATGCGCCCGGCACTGGTACGGCTGTCACGGTGAGTGATGTGGCCGTTCCGATGTACGTGTCTTGCATCGTTACAACATCGGACCGAAACAGGTTGTATCCCGTGCTGCCATACGCCCCGTAGGCGCCGGTCGGATCTTTGCTGTTGGAAACGAAGTAGTACGAAGTTGCTTGCGAATCCACCGTGGAGAGGTCCATCCCTGCAATCGCAGGCCCGCCAACATTACTGAAGTCGAGATACAAGTAAATGTCCGAGCACACGCCAGCAAAGACGGTGGTTGATTGGTCAAGCACCGCGCCGTTCTGCAGGACGCGCATGGTCTGCGATTCCAGGTAAGTGGTGGCATACGGGGCAGGGGTGGATGTGGGGTTACTCTCAATGAAGCTTGCTGGCGCGGAGGCTTTGGTGGAAAACTGGCCCTCGGCAACGAAGCCGTCGGCAAAGCTCAGCGAGTATTGATAGAACGCAGCGCTCGCGCCGCTGGTCAGCAGGGCCGCAGCGGCAACAGGAACGATGAAGGCGAAAGTGCACAGAGTGGAGCGAAGGTTCATGGGATGTAGGGTCTTTCTAAAACTTGTAGGGCAACGAATCAGATTGGTAGTACGAATTGACTCAGTATGACCTAAGTAGAAAATGAATCAAGAGAATTCACATCTATTATTGAGCGTGATCCGTTGATTTCTATAAGCAGCTACACAATGTATGGAGTGCCGCGAAGTGGAAACCGACCCACGCAGGCTTGGACAGTGCTTCTTGAGAAAGAGTAATTTCAACACTATGACTCATTGCATTTCCCCATGGGCTATTCGCGTCATACGTTTTCAACGCATGCACTTGGCGATTCTTGCTGTGTTCACATCAAGCCTGATCACTGGTTGCGCCAGATGGGGTGGCCAAATCCTTGAGGATAATCATGTGGCGTTTAACACTTCGGTATCGGACGCCATGGATCGTCAGATGCTGTTGAACATTGTGCGCATGTCAAAGGACAAGCCAGTTCAATGGATGATCGTGAGCGCAATCAACGTGCAGGCAACGGTTGGCGCCGAGGCGAATGGATTGACGACAATACCCAGCTCTGGTCTTGTTGAAGGCGCAGCGGGTGTAGGCGTGAATTTGAACTACACGCCGAACATTACTTTTCTTCCAAGACAAGGTGAGCAACTTGCGCGCGAAATGATGTCGCCGATTCCCGTGAGCACAATTGAAAGCATGGTCTCGGCAAGTTGGCCGATCTCGTGGGTACTTTTCCTAACCGCTGATCAGGTGCAGACCGTCAGGTCCTTCGATATCACTCGCCGAAATGGATTCGTCACGCATAGCAAACAGTTTGGCAGATTGATGCAGCTCTTCAACGAGCTCGAAACAAAACAACTCGTCTCGCTGAGTGAAGTGCCAACTCAGATCACATGGAACCCCAATCCAATTCCAAAGGATTCGATCGACATCGCAGACATCATGCGCTCCAAAACCGATAAGAGTGGTTTTATTGCGCGCCCTGATGGGTCTTACGATTACAAATCCGTAGAGAGCGTTGCGGTGTTGACTCTTCATCCAACAATCGAAAAAACTCCCGATGGCGAAGAGTTTCTGAATATGTTGGGACTCTCGATCAGTGAGAACAATTATCGAATGCTTTCGTCGGTGGATATTTGGCCTGGAAAAACATTTTCAATTCGCACGCGATCCTTCACCGCCGTCATGCGCTTGCTGAGCATGGGCGTGGACTCCGTCGTAAACGCTCCAGATCCTTCAGTCTTTATGAATACGGCGGAGGAACTCTTTGCCAAGATAGCGGACGCTCCCGATGGCTCAAACTTGACAGAAAACGTGGACGCAATTTTTCGCGTGCACTGCACTTCGGTTCGACCGAAAGATTCGCTGATCAGCGTGCTGTACCGAGATCAGTGGTACTGGATTGATGAAGCCGATTTTACGTCGCGTTGTCTGTTTTCAATGGTCCGCGACATGTATGACTTGCAAGTCAAGAACGAAGAGGGAAACGCGCCAGTACTGACAATACCTGTTGGTTCTGGGCGGTAATTCCGCCGATTCACGACTGGTATGCAATTCGAGATTTACCCACGCCGTGCTGCGTGAAAAACATTCAAAAGAATTTGATCAGAATCACGCCAGCAATAATCAGCGCGACACCGCCCAATCGCACCGCAGTGATTGGGTTCTGTTGCGCCACAAGAATGTCGAAATGCTCAAGCAACATTGAAACGATCATTTGTCCTGCGACCACAAGCGCAAACGTAAGCCCTGGTCCCAACTTTGGAAACGCAAGAATGATCACCGTGACATAAAATGCGCCCAAAATTCCGCCAAGCCATGCGTACGCCGGAGCGCCTCTCAGTCCAGTCCATGAAACATTTTGCCGAGTTAGGAATACATATAGTGCCACCGAAAGTGCGCCAATGACGAACGAAATCATGGAGGCGTGAAAGGGACTTTGCCCTTCGTTGCCCAATTTTGTATTCAACGCACCTTGCAATGGCAACATGCTTCCCGCAACCAGCGCCAACAGAATCCATAAAATATTGCTCATTAGAAAATGGGTCCTCGAAATCTTGTGATACGAAATCCTAGTCACTTTCTCGGATTTCAAGCCAACGACGACGCGGTTGGAGGATGGCAAAATTGGGGAATGTCCCTAGACGAGCACGAGCCCAAGTCAAACGCACTGCAACCAATGGTGAATGTGCCAGAGGGAACCAGTGCACTGAGCAATTTGCAACATCTACGAATCCCCCACCGCCAATGAGATTGCGCTTTTATTTACAACATGGTCTGATCTATACTGAATCAATGACCGCCAACGTTCCAGCCAACAATGCAATTGTGTCGCAAGACCCGGACATTCTTGGTGGCGTTACAGTATTCGCAGGAACGCGTGTTCCATTTGGAACATTCATTGAATACCTTGAAGGCGGCGACTCGCTCGACACTTTTCTAGCTGACTTTCCAAGCGTTCGCCGCGAGCTCGCTATTGAGGCATTGGAGTGGCTACGCCAACTTGCCACAAGCGATAAAGGTCCACGTGCGTCTGCTGCTTGATGAATGCACGCCAGTTGGATTGATTCAATTTTTTGTCGGCGTTCAAGTTGACCACGTGACTGCCATCGGATGGTCAGGCACAAAGAACGGCAAACTGCTTGCACGCATGGTGGAGTCTGGGTACTCGGGACTTGTGACTACCGACAGAAATTTGGCTTACCAACAGCAGGTCAACGCGGGACAACTCTTTGTCATTGTTTTGATTGCCCGCACAAATCGACTTGCTGACCTTGAGCCTTTGATGAAACTTGCGATCAAGCAAGCGTATGAAGCAAAGCCTGGTGAAGTGCGACACATTCAATAAGTTGTGCTTGGTGTTTCTTTCGCGGGAATCATTTCGAGCGGGATTCTTTGATCGCGATGGGTGAATGAGCGGACGCGCAACTTGTCTGGTCTTGACCACAAACTAGATCTCGAATCAGAGGAAGAGACCAAATCTAGGAATGTCCACTCAACCAATCTTCGCAGTCACCATCCGCAACAGCGCCGCTGTATCAGGAGAATTGTTGTCGCTGCAATCGATCATCATGAATCGCTCGCTGCCAATCAAATCACTTGCACGCCAACGCGCTTCCGCGTGCGGCGCAACCATGCTGAGAATCACAACGAAACCTTGATCAAGCAAGATGCGCGCCGTCTCGCTCGCACGTCTGAGATTCTCACTTCGCTCTTCTTCGGTGAACGCGAGATCACGACTGAGTCCTGCGCGGAGCATCTGCCCATCGAGCACAACCACAGCGTGACCCTTCTCCCAGAGTCCGCGTTCAAGTTCAAATGCGCGAGTCGTCTTGCCACTGCCAGATGATCCATACAACAAGATCGCAAGGGGCTTCTGTTTCCACCGCTCCTCGCGCGCTGCCGTACTGACAAGACTCTGCCCAACTGGTGCACGAAGCGTCGGCGCCGCTGCTGTTTCCCAGTGCGCGCGTCGTGCATGCGCATCACTCGCATCTCCCGTGCGAATCATTCCGGCCGCACTCGTTGCATTGGTCATCCGATCAATCAAGATCACACTGCCCGTGCCGTGAATGCGACGATATGGATCAAACGCAATAGGTTGTTCTGTCTCGATCTCGATACGACCAATATCGTTGAGTGCAAGCGCGTCGGTCTGCTGCGTTTCGAGCGTGTCGACATTCACGCAATGTCGCACACGCGTGATGCGCGCTGGGGTCGTTCGCGTTCCGCACTTTAATAAGTACGTCTTGCCGGCAGTGAGTGGTGTTTCATCCATCCACACAAGATCACACTCGAATTTCTGCGCAACGAGTGTTTCGGTTGATCCACCGAAACACGAAACAACATCGCCGCGACTGCAATCAACCTCATCTTCAAACGTGATCACAACACTCTGCGGCGCGCGCGCAAGCGAGAGATCGCCACCATCTTCAGTTGAGCGCGCGATGCGCCGGACACGTGTCTCGCGGCCCGAAGGCATGATCCGCACCCGATCCCCCGCTTTCACGGTTCCAGAAGCAATCGTGCCAGCGAACCCACGAAAGTCGAGCGATGGACGAATCACATACTGCACTGGCATGCGAAATGGAGCGACTGGTGAAGCATGATCGACACGCACCTTCTCGAGCAACTCCAAGATTGGTGCGCCGCTGTACCAAGCAGCGTTCGTTCCACGCGTAACAACATTCTCGCCAGTGAGCGCACTCACGGGCACCGCGATAGGACCTGCAATCCCAACCTTGACGCAATAGTCGAGGAACTCGCTCTCGATTTCGCGAAAGCGTCCTTCGCCCCACGCAACAAGATCCATCTTGTTCACCGCAGCAACAACATGGCAAATGCCAAGCAGACTTGCGATGAACGCGTGTCGACGCGTTTGTGTCGTCACTCCACTGCGCGCATCAATCAATGTGATCGCCAACTGACAGTGGCTCGCACCAGTCGCCATATTGCGTGTGTATTGCTCGTGACCTGGACAATCGGCAATGATGAAACTGCGATGGGCTGTTGCGAAATATCGGTACGCAACATCAATTGTGATTCCCTGCTCGCGCTCTGCTTTTAGCCCATCAACGACAAGCGCTAAATCCAAAGCGCCGCCTTGCGTTCCATGCACCTTGCTCTCGTTTTCGATCGCCTTCAGATGATCGTCATACAAGCGTCCCGTGTCGTGCAGCAGTCGACCGATGAGAGTGCTCTTGCCATCATCGACGGAACCGCACGTGAGAAAACGCAACAACTCGTTGCGCTCATATCGATGGAGATATTCGCTGACAGATCCGCCTGGAGTAAAAGAAAGTGTCATCAGAAATAACCCTCTCTCTTTTTTTCTTCCATACTTCCAGATTGATCGTGATCAATCAGTCTTCCTTGACGCTCGCTTGTATGTGCGAGCAGCATCTCTTCGATTACTTTTTCAAGCGTGTCAGCATCGCTCTCGACCGCTCCACTCAGCGGATAGCAACCAAGCGTACGAAAGCGAACCTTTCGCTCGACAACTTTTTCGCCAGGCTTCAATACAAAGCGGTCATCATCGCGCATGATCAACATGCCATTGCGCTCGACAATTGGGCGGGGCTTCGCGAAGTACAGAGGCACCACTGGCAAATTATGTCGATGGATGTATAGCCAAACATCAAGCTCTGTCCAATTGGAAAGTGGAAAGACACGAATACTCTCGCCTTCATTCAGTCGCGTGTTGTAAAGATTCCAAAGTTCGGGTCGTTGATTCTTTGGATCCCACCGATGGTTGCGATCTCGAAAAATGAAAATGCGTTCTTTCGCGCGACTTTTTTCTTCATCTCGCCTTGCACCACCAATCGCCGCGTCGTGCTTTCCCGATTCGAGTGCCTGTCGAAGCGCCTGCGTCTTCATGACATCCGTATGAACCTTACTTCCGTGGGTCAACGGTGAAATCCCTTGGCGCACACCTTCTTGGTTGATGTGCACGCGAAGATCAACGCCCAACTTCGCAACCGCCGCATCTCGAAAAGCAATCATCTCGCGAAACTTCCAAGTCGTATCGACATGAAGCAAGGGAAACGGTGGCTTTGCAGGCCAAAATGCCTTCATCGCCAGATGCAAGAGCACCGTCGAATCTTTGCCGATGGAATACATCAAAACCGGCCGCTCAAAACTGGCGGCGGTCTCTCGCAAGATATGAATTGCTTCGGCTTCGAGAATGTCGAGATGAGTCAATTGCATTCTTGATCCAACAACGAAAGCGTATCCGTTCCGTTACTCTTTCGCGAGATGGATCCAGTGCTATGGCAACCGTGGCTTGTTGGTGCGGTCCTTGTGACCGCGATCACTCTTATGGCTCGCGGACGAGCGCCGGATATGACCTTGCTCTTTGGTTTGGTTGTTGTGATGGTCGCGGGTGTTATTGATGCACCGACTGCAATCCGAGGATTTGGAAACGAAGGACTTCTGACTGTTGCGGCTCTCTTTATTGTCGCTGCTGGAATCCAGAACACGGGAACGATTACTTTGATAGCGGAATTTCTACTTCGTCCGGGTATTGGTATTCGTACAACTCTCGCAAACCTTTGCATTCCAATGACATTGGTAAGTGCATTTCTCAACAACACTCCAATTGTTGCGGTCATGACTCCTGCGACAATCGACTTTGCAACAAAGCAAGGCTATTCGCGGTCGAAACTCCTGATGCCTATGTGCTTTGCGGTCACGCTCGGAGGAACGATCACCATCATCGGCACGAGCACAAATCTTGTCGTCTCTGGACTTGTCGATTCAGCAATGAACGCCGCAACGCCAGGACTGCACTCGATCGGTTTCTTCGAAATCACTCCAATCGGCATTCCATTGGCAGTCGTTGGTGTTCTCTATTTGATATTTGCTGCGCCGAAACTTCTTCCACAGCGCATTCCTGTGATTGAACCGCTTGCAGATCCGCGGCAATACACCGCACGTCTTGCAGTCGCAGCCGGAGGACCGCTTGATGGGCGCACGATCGCAGAAGCAAAACTTCGCAGACTTACTGGACTCTTTCTTGTCGAGATCGAACGATCTGGCGATTCGATTTCTGCGCCAGGACCCGACCACAAACTTCGAGGAAAAGACACGCTCATCTTTGCTGGCGCAGTTGAGCAAATCGTAACCCTCCGATCAACTCCAGGACTTGACCCAGATGCAGAAGCACCCTCGACTTCTCATTCTCGAGGTCGCATGATGATTGAGGCGGTTGTTTCGAATTCGTTTCCAGGACTTGGAAGTTCGATTCGTGAATTTGGATTTCGTGCTCGATATGACGCCGCCGTGATTGCCGTCGCCCGAAATGGCGAACGCCTCGCAGGCCGAATCGGTGACATCATTCTGAAGGCAGGAGACACGCTCTTGATCGAAGCGAATGAAAGTTTTCTCGCACGCAATCGATCGAGCCGCGACTTTTTCCTTATCAGTGGATTGCCAACCCCCGACTTCCGACCGCAACGCGCATTCATTGCAAGTGCAATTCTGATTGCAATGATCTGTGCGGCGACTTATTCGGGAAGCATGTTGGTTCCTGCACTCGCTGCCGCAGTTGCGATGGTTGCGCTGGGATGTTTACGCGCCGACGACGCACGAACATCGATTCACCTTTCGATCTTGCTCGTCATCGGTGCGGGACTCGGACTTTCGAAGGCCGTCGATTCCAGCGGACTCGGTGCGTCAATTGGACATTTCATCGTTGGACTTGGAGGAGGATCAATCATCGCAAGTCTTGCAGCGGTTTATTTCGTGACCGCATTGTTGAAGCAGTTCATTCCAAACGCCGCAGCAGCAGCGATCACATTTCCTCTTGCGTTGGCAACGGCAATGCAAGCACAGGCAAATCCGATGCCGTTTGTTTTCGCTGTCCTCTTCGCTTCGAGTGCGGCATTTGCAACGCCAATTGGATACCAAACGAATCTCATGATTTACGGACCAGGCGGTTATCGATTCAGCGACTTCGTGCGCTATGGACTGCCTTTAAACATCATTGCGTTTGTCACGACAATCACAATGCTTGTTTGGCAGTATGGTCTCTGGACAACCAAATGATGAACCACTCGCCAACACCTACGCCAGGAGCAATTCCGCACGAGCGACTCTCGATCGATCGTCGCGTTCAATTGCTTGGCCGTCGTGGTTGCACGATTTGGCTCACTGGGCTTCCCGCGTCTGGCAAGAGCACGATCGCCCTCTTGATTGAAGAAAAATTGCTTACAGAAAAACGTCCCGCGCTGATTCTTGACGGCGACACACTTCGACATGGGCTCAACGCGGGTCTTGGATTTGATGCGGGTGGCCGCGCTGAAGCTGTTCGCCGAGCAGGAGAATCTGCCCTTCTGCTGGCAGAAAGTGGTGCGGTTGCGATCGTCAGTATGGTCAGTCCATATCGTGCGGACCGAGATGCAGTCCGCGCGCGCCACGCCAAAATTGGTATTGCGTTCATCGAAGTATTTGTTGATGCCCCCCTTGCCGTCGCAGAATCACGCGATCCGAAGGGTCTCTATAAGAAGGCACGCGCTGGGGAGATTCTAGCTTTCACTGGCATCACGGATCCATATGAAGCGCCGACACGACCAGAGGTGCATGTTCGAACACACGAAAGCAGCGCACAAGATTGCGCGATAAAAATTTTCGAGGCAATCACCGCATAGCATCGCTTGAATGCGTTGGTTCTGGCTCTTCTTTATTGTTTTAATTATCGCGGCAATTGTTGCGCTGATGCGTTCAAACACGAACGATGATTCGGTCCCAGTGATGGACCCGCCAACTTTGTCTGCAGCGCGGCCCGAGGCATTGTCTGCCTCACCATCTCCTGAACCCACGAATGTCATTCGCGTCGACGCGCGAACAATCCAACTCGATGGACGATTCGATGTCTCTGGAACAGGATCGATTTCTGATCCATATAAAATCACATGGCCACTGATGTTGTCTGCACAAAGTGGCGTGGGTTCTGACGGTGTCATCGCAGTGCCGAAATACATATCACTTCTTGACGGAACATCCATAGAAATCAGCGGCTATCTCGCACCACCTGTTGCGCGCGATCTGACCGAAGAGTTGTTGGTGATGCGAAACCGATGGGATGGTTGTTGCATTGGCACGCCGCCGACTCCATTTGACTGCATTGAAGTGCGACTGGACAAAGCGATTCCGATCAAAGGAAAACATCTCATTCAATATGGAACCATCCGTGGAATTCTTCGTGTTGAACCGTTCAGCGCAGGAAAATATTTGTTGGGCTTGTACCGAATCGAACATGGACAAGTCGAAGGCTCCGGCGGGTAAAGTTTTGGCATGTTGACAACAATCATTTCCTTGATCGCACTCTGTACTG
>CAJCCX010000098.1 GCA_903961015.1 uncultured bacterium | reverse complement strand
TTCGCATTGATCACAGCGATTTGTTTTTCGTTTTCTATCTTTTGAGTCTCTGGATCCCCAGCGGCATCGCGCGGTGGCACGAGAACCTGAAGAATCGCAGGCGCCGACGAAGCCGTTGCATCCCACCAATGATCCGCGGGGATCGAAAGTTGCGGAGAAATATGCATCGTCCACGCAATGATTTCCTCTGTCGATCGAGGCGCATCGCTCGGCCAAGCGGCAAAGACCATATATGCCGGAATTGGAAATTGAGTCGTCAAGCTGTTTGGAATTGAAGCGATCTGAAAAAGTCGCGCTGTCCGCTGCATGTTTCGCCGCGCAAGCAAGTATCCCGTGATGGAGTGGTTCAGCCCGCGTGTATCAGCGAGTGCGTTGAGGAAGAACGCATCTTGCCCTGCAAGTTGAACAGAGAAGTCGCGGTTGATTCCAAGCGCGGCCTTGTTGATCCTGAGTTTTTCTTCTGGCGTGATTTCTTGCTGGAGATCGACGTTGTGAAAGAGTTGATCAATTCGTTCACGTGCGATGATGCGATCGCTGAGTACTTGGTCGAGATATTTGTCGTGCGCGGCATTGACTGCTGACCAGTCAATGCTCTTGCAATCGATGGCGGCATCATTCATCCAGCGAACAAGATCTTCCGTTCGAATCGACGGAGCCATAACTCGAACTGGATTCTGCGCTGGATCGCCGCATCCTGTCAGAAATGCTGCGAGTATTCCAAGTGCAATGAACGCCACTCGGCAGCGTGCGAAATTTGTCCAAGCATGCCACCGCACGGTTCGAGAATAACTCAGGAGGGGGGGTTTGCGGGCAATAAACGACCTCTTGTGGTCGAGTTCTGCCCGTAAGAAACGGGTTTTTCAGCCAAATTAGAAAATCTTTCTTTCCGCCAAAGTGCGACCCAATTTTCGCCGATTTCGACTGTGAGAGGAGTAACAATTTCTTTGGAAATGTTGCACGGCGACTTGCGCTAAGCAACTTTGAATCAGATTGTGTTGATGTGCGGATTTCAATGCCTCGTTGGCACGAAATCCAAACGGTTCAGTCACTCAGGAGGATTGGCAGCATGAAGCAGAGCCAGATTCAGCATCAGCGGGGCGGAAATGGGAGAAGTCTGCCTCATGCTGCCATCCTCTTGATTTTGACAGTCGTTGCAATGATCGCACTTTTTCGCGGCGCGTTTCCATCACGGTCGATTGCATCGACAAGTGAAATTGTGTCGGCAACACCGATCGCAGGCGTACGCCAAGTTCCTGAAGAATATCCAACGATTCAAGCAGCGGTCGACGCAGCGTCGTATGGCGAGACGATTCTTGTCGCTGCTGGCATTTATCATGAACGCGTTTCGATCAACGAAAAGAAAATCACTCTGCGCGGAATCGCCGGCGATGCGCGCGCACAAATTGTTGGCGATGACCGAATTGGTCCAATTCTGAAAATCACTGGCGCGGGTTCAACTGGATGTGAGTTTGAGCATTTGTTCTTGACGAATGGTCATGGATCAAATGGTTGCGGCATCTTGATCGATCATGTTGATGTCCTCATTCGTGATTGCGTGCTGAGTGGAAACTCTGGCGGCGGCGCAGTCAATTTGGGATCTTCAAGCACCTTTTATGGCTGTTCATTCGATGGAAACGCAGCAGAAATCGCAGGCGGCGGATTTCGCAACGAGGGTGGATCGCCAACAATGTCCGATTGCACGGTGAAGACAAACACTGCGGGAACTTATGGCGGCGGAATCTATTCAAGTGCAGGCCGAATGACTTTGATGAACTCGACAGTCTCCGGAAATTCGACAAAGAGTGGTGCGTGGGGCGGCGGCATTTATAGCGCTGCTGGAGAATTGCTCGCGTTCAACACGATCATCGAAAAAAATTCATCACTCGAATCTGGTGGCGGAGTTTTCGTCGCGAGTGGCGAAGCGTCGCTGTCAGGTTGCAAATTCATGGGCAATTACAGCGATCGAGGATGGAGCGTGGGATCAGTCAATGCAACGGTCTCTATGAACGATTCAACTGTTTGCGGCGATGCGCGCAGTGCAATGCTTGGTGAGGGGATCAACAATGCAGGTGTGATTTTCACGAGCGCTTGCTTCCCTGACCTCAATCAAAATGGACGTGACGATGCAGAAGAGATCGCTCTTGGTCTCACTCCTGATTGCGACGGCAATGGTGTTCCAGATGCTCAGGATCCTGACTGCAACCAAAATGGAATTGTTGACCGCTGCGAGATTCGCGCAGGATGGGTTCGCGATTGCAATGCGAACGGCGTTCCAGATCGCTGCGAAATCGAGTGGGGACTTGAAATCGATACCGACGGGGATGGCCGAATCGACGGTTGCAACGCAGAGTGAATCAATTCGACCACAGCGGGGGAATGCGCTATTATCGCGACCCCTGCATGCGTAGCTCAGCTGGATAGAGCATCGGTCTTCGAAACCGAGGGTCGTTGGTTCGAATCCAACCGCGTGCGTTGCTGAATGTCCCGAGAATTTTGGGGGAAGGCCTTGTGGGGGATTACGCAATCGCCATAATCCTGAAACGCCGAGATTCCCTTGGACTTTTCGCTGCTTGGGGTTATCTTGAATGTGTTCCAGGTTTTTCGTTTGATCAAATTCAGGATTGCAAATATGAAATCACCAAGTCTTCTGCTTTCGCTCGTCGCCGCAGCCACTATGACTTTCGGTGTTTCAACTTCGTCGGTGCAGGGGCAGTGCACTGGCGATGTCATTCCAAGTGGAATCATCGATGGAGTCGACTTGGCGCAAACCCTCTCAAGTTGGGGACCGTGCGCAAACTGCCCAGCCGACATCGACGGTGATGGTGCGGTAACTGGAA
>CAJCCX010000097.1 GCA_903961015.1 uncultured bacterium | reverse complement strand
TGACCATCGCCGAGTGCTCGTTGCGCCAAGTCGCCAATCGTCTGTTTCAACGAGAGGACTTGCTTGAGACGATCCCATCTTTCCATAGACCTCAGAACTGCTCGCGATCAAGACTCGCGTGCCACGCTTTGCGCACGCTGCGAGAATATTTTCTGTGCCGTGTGTGTTGGTCAAGATTGTCGAGATCGGTTGTTCCATCACCAATTTCACGCCGACTGCCGCAGCGAGGTGATACACACGGTCGACTCCATTTACAGCTGTGTCAACTGCTGCAACATCGAGAATGTCTGCGACTTGCAAGCGAAATCTTCCTTTACCGGCAGGCCCTTCGAGTAGCGCAACATTTTCCGCGCGGCCAGTCGAAAGATTGTCCAGCGCAATGACCTCATCGCCGCGTGCAATCAACGCTTCGCAAAGATGACTCCCGATGAATCCAGCGCCGCCAGTGACAAGTGATCGCAAAGCCATAGGGAGATGAGGTTACAAGGTGCAGGGGGGTAAACATTCATTCTGAGCCGTATGCTGTGCGATATGTCGCTTCCCAATGAGATAGCTCAACACATACCCGAGCTGAGAAGCCTTGCGGTTCGTTATGGACTTCGATCAGTCGCAATCATTGGATCAGCCGCATCTGGGTCATTCGATCCTTCTCGTAGCGATCTTGATTTGTTGGTCGATTTCGGTGAATACTCGAATGGACTTGCGAGACGTGCCCTTGGTTTTTACCGTGATGCACAAGGATTATTCGGTCGTCGAGTTGATGTCGTGAGTGTGCAAGGAATCAAGAGCCAGACGTGGAGAGAGATTCACGATTCGATGAAGGTGCCCATCTATGTTGCCGCGTGAATCGCGTGCACTATTGGAAGATGCGCTCACGCAGATTGACGATCTCGCCAGCAAGGTTGCCGAAAAATCTTTCGAATATCTCAAGAGCAATCGCGACTTGCAAGCAATTTTCGAGCGGCGCTTCGAGATCCTCGGTGAGGCGTTTCGGCGCCTTGAAAGGACGGATCCTCGCCTTTTCGCCAAAGTGCCAGGTGCGCGCGATGCAATTGATATGAGAAATATTATTGCGCACGGCTATGACGGTGTCGATCATCGCGTTTTATGGGAGGCCGTATCGAATGATCTGCCTTTAATGCGAGCGACAATCATTCGAGAGCTTGCAAGTTAAGCGCATTCCCTCCATCGCATCCAATCCCGCGCAGCGGTACGATTTGTTTTATGTCTTCCGGCTCGAATTCAGTCGATCACTTTCCGTCTACGCATCGCACGTGGTTGATGACGCAGATCGACGGTGGACTTGATGCGCAGCAAACTGGCGATGATTCCGCACATTTAGCTGCAATTCGTGCGATCAGCCATCATGTCATGGATCGATATCGTGCTCCGCTCTGCGCATACGTTCGTGGTTCGAGGTGGAAATCATTTGGCGATGCCGATGACCTTGTCGCTGGATTCTTTGCGCGTCGACTTGATTCGCTTGCATATCTTCAGCGGTGGAAAGATGTCGGCGTTCCACTTCGTCGCTGGCTCATGAATGGAATGTTGCTCGAGCTTCGTACGCTCGCGCGCGATCAGCGTCGTCAATCTGCGCGCGAGAATTCCGTCGACCCCGAGCACGCAACGAGTGATCCAGAACTTTCTCATGACCCGCAAGCCGAGCGAGCGTTCGACCGTGCGTGGGCGCGCGGCGTGCTTGCCGATGCAGCTGCGCTCACAGCGGAGGAGTTGACCAGCGAAGGTCGCGAAACTTCGTGGCGCATTTTCGAGCGGCACATTCTTGATGGCATTGATTATTCCACTGCCGCGCAAGAAGTTGGTGTGCCTGCAAACGAGGCGCGCGCGATGAGTCGCATGGCCGCGTATCGACTCAAGCGTGCGCTGCGTGCGGTGCTTGAAGAAGAGGGGATCGCGGAGGCCGACTTGGACCGCGCTGTTGAGGATGTTTATGCCGCGGCGCTGGGAAATTGACGATTCCGTTGCGGCGCGTTTGGTCGCCGAGACGCAAACGCATGGGCGAATGTCGTGGCGAAAGCGAAAACCGTTTGGGAATGGCCGAACGCTGTGTTTTATCGGACTATCGCTCGCAATTTTAGTTTTTTCCGTTTGGGCTTTCATGCCTCAAAGTGGCTTTCTCAAAGGGCAGAGCCCTTCCGGTTCAGGTTTGTTCCCACCAGAGAGCACTGCGATCCTCGGAGAAAGAAACATGACCACTATTCAAGATCGCTTGACCACTGTTGTCGCATCTGCGACTGTCGCCTTCGCCGCAATTTCATTCGCTCCCACTGCGCCTCAAGCTCAAGCGCAGAGTTGCGCTGGTGACATCAACGGCGACCACCTTGTCAACGGCGTCGATCTTGCGCAGGTGCTTGCTGATTGGGGAGCGTGTGGAATACCCGCGCCGATCATTTCATCCGTGACGCCAAGTTTCGGTCCAGCTGCTGGTGGGACTGCGATCACTATTCTCGGAACGAGTTTGTCGACTGTAACGAGCGTCACGATTGGTGGAGTCGCTGCGACCAACGTGGTGATTGTTTCGGCAACTGTTGTCACAGCTGTCGCACCAGCAGGAACTGGCGGAGCGAAGAATGTTGTTGTGATTACACCCAACTCAAGCGCAACAGCGATTGGTGCTTTTACTTATTCATCTGGTCTTGCATGGGCAACTGTTTTGGAATGGATTCCAAATCCGGCGGTGGTGACCGATGCGAATCTTCGTGCGGCGATCACCGCGACCAACTTGCCATGGAGAGTGTTGGACAATGGAACGAACATCGAAATGTTGCTTGTTCCAGGCGGAACTTTCATGATGGGATGCAGTCCTGAGGATACGGAGTGTCAAGCGGATGAAAGCCCGGCGCATCAAGTGACATTGACAAATGCTTTTTATATGGGCAAGACCGAAGTGACTCAGGGGCAGTGGCAAGCAACGATGGGAAGCAATCCGAGTTATTACGGTGGGCAGCCAAACAATCCTGTCGAACAAGTCTCATGGAACATGATTCAGGGTTTTAACACTGCGACAAGTTTGCGATTGCCAACCGAAGCAGAATGGGAATTCGCATGTCGGGGCGGAAACCTTACGAGCCGGTATGGACCGATCGACGGCATTGCGTGGCACTTAGGAAACGCTGGCGGTCAGACGCATGCGGTCGCCACGAAAATTCCGAACGCGCTGGGCTTCTATGACATGATTGGCAATGTCTGGGAGTTGAACAAGGACTGGTTCGGTGCGTACGCACCGGGGGCTGTCTCGAACCCAACGGGTCCTTCTTCTGGCCAGTCGTTCGTTGATCGCGGCGGTAGTTGGGGATTTTGGGGTACAAACTATTGCCGCGCGTCCTCGCGTCTAAATGCGACGCCGACGGCCGTCGATAGGTCACTGGGCTTCCGCGTCGCGCGCAATCCGTAATCAGTTGCCTCAGCACCCAAGCGCACACACTCTCTTTCCCCCCTTGTTACGGGCAAATCGTAAGGCTGCAGCACGTCGTTCTGCCCGTAAACCTCTCCCTTAACCCTCTCCCGTAACCCTCTCCCTTAAACCTTTCCCGTAACCCTCGCCGCCAACGCACTCGCGCCTTTGCGCAAGATCGCACGCTGAATCACAATAGACTCACGTTGATGGCTTCTCAGTCGCACGATCACTTTCCATCTACGCATCGCACGTGGATCGCTGATCATCTGACGGTCATCTGCGAGGAACCGCATTCGCCAGCAGCCGATGTTGCGCACCGCACGCTCAGTGCATACATCATGAATCGCTACAACGAACCACTGCGCGCATATGTCAGCGCGGCCGCACTGCGCGATCTTGGCGAGCCGCAAGAACTCGTCGCATCTTTTTTCGCGCGGTCGTTTGATAATTCAATATTGCTGCAGCGTTGGATTTCCAGCGGCATCGCGCTGCGGCGTTGGCTAATGAATGCAATTTC
>CAJCCX010000096.1 GCA_903961015.1 uncultured bacterium | reverse complement strand
GAGAAATGATTCTCAACGGTGAGCGGTTGCCACGCGGGATTGATGCGCGCCATGATCACGGCCAGCAAGGCTGACAATGGCAGCACAACAAGCGTGCCTGGAACAATTGTGATGAAGCGGCGCCATGTGAACAGACTTATCAGCGTGAACATGCCCACCAGTGTGTCGCACCAGTTCAGGGTGGACATGTTCTTGTACACCATGTGGATTTCGTCCGCAATATGAACCGTGGCTGGCGCGGTCACGCCCAAGAGCGTGCGCAATTGAAGGATGATGACCGAAAGAGAAATTCCAAATGTGAAGCCGGCAATCACCGGAAATGAAACAAAGTCGATGAGTTTGCCAAGCCGCAAGAGACCCATGAGCAAAAGAAAGACTCCAGCCAGCCCCGTGGCCAGGAGCAATCCAGCCACGCCCATAGAATGGACAACTGGCAGCAAAATCACTACGAATGCGGCGGTGGGACCAGAGATTTGATAGCGCGACCCGCCCACAAAGCCGGCGATAAATCCGCCAATGATGGCGGTGTATAAACCAGATTGCGGCGTCATGCCGGCGGAGATTGCAAATGCCATGGACAGTGGCAGGGATGTGATACCAACAATGATTCCTGCGACAATGTCGCGCAGAATATGGTTGCGTGACATTCCCGCTCGTAATGTTGCGCGCCATGCGGAGAAAAAAAGTGGTGGTGCGATTGGGATCATGGAGAGATCGCTCTTGTTGTTGATGAACAACAATCGAGCTTGATTGGAGCGGTGGTCGGTGCGGTTGTTCTAGCTGTTGGCGTTGCAGATGTCATCGAAAATTTCCGTTGGAAGTTGCGGTAAAGATAGCGCACGTGCAGCAATCAAGTGGCGAGCAAAAATAAACACATTCTTTACATGCTGCGTTATTACTGCTGCAATTCCAACAAGTTGCGAGGGCAGCACAGGAAGCGTGCGGAGGAGAAGATTGCGAACGATTCTGCGTTAGCAACAGAGCCGGAACGTCATGCAAAAGTAAGCGCAGCGATTGAAACGATCGAGAATCGTGCGCCACGCGCTGCGCCTTGCCACTCGGTGATTCCCACATCTGGGATCCGCCGGTCTGGCACGTGTGGCAAACGCAACTTGAAATCCCAAAACATTTTCAATTGCGCGGCTGTCGCATCGAATTGCCGCGCAATATCCAGTGACGCAAAGACCGTCGAGAGTCAAGGGGGAACGAGCGAAACTGATCCGCAGCAAAGTCGAAAGCCGCCAATGAGCCAAATTTTCGCCAAGCATTTTTAGTTCAGCACCGCGGTGTTACATAAAAAGTACGTAGCCTCCGCTTCACAGTGGACTTGTCGGACACGCGCCCGCAACACTGGAAACGCAAATTCCTGTCAACGAAGGTGATAGATAAAATAATTTGCTGTATGCCACATCAGATTCGGAGGAAACAAAGTGCATGTAGGTCTGCCACAAACAATAGATAGCGGTCACGGTGAAATTATTCAGTTCAAAGAATGCATCCACGAACCCGATGGTGCCCGTTTAGTATTTGAAGGAATTGTTCAGCCCGGTTGTGGGCCAATTTTTCATGTACATCTTTGTCAGGCAGAAGGGTTTGAGGTAAGGCAAGGATCCATGGCCTATCAAGTGCCTGGGTCACCGGTGCAATATCTTGCGGAAGGAGAAGTGACCGTGTTTGAGAAAAATGTCCCGCATAAATTTTGGAACGCTGGTGACACTGAGCTCATTTTAAATTCTTGGGCAAAACCTGCTGGGAATTTGCAGCGGTATATGACAATTCTTTTTTTATCGACATCGAAGCGTCATTCGAATACCCCAGCGTTATTTGATGCGGCCTATCTCACAATTCAATACAAGAGTGAATTTGATGTTCTTGAAATTCCTCGCCCAGTAAAATCGCTACTTTTCCCAGCGGTCTATTTGGTTGGTCGAGTGTTTGGGCTCTATAAAAAGTATGAAATCGATACATCAAGTAGATGATTACATCCCAACGCGTGGCACAATTTGTATTCGATGACTGATCAATGACGCGCAGATCATCGAGCGCATCTTGCGGCATGTTGGAGTGCGCGACCAACGCACACTTCCCCCACAAAAAGATTGCTCAGCGAAAGTCTTTCATATGCGCGCTGAGTGCGCCGCGCGCTGCGCCTTGCCACTCGGTGATTCCCGCATCTGCGATCACTGCGACCATGCAGCGCACGATCTCTGGTGAAATCCCAGTCAGCCCATTTTTCAGAACCGCAGCAAACTTTGCTTCGGTCGGTGGCGTGACTGTAACTGCAGATTCTTCGACAGCGAGATCTTTGTGTGCAACGCCGAGCGCTTCATAAAGTGCCGTCACGTCGTCCTTGCGCATCGCCATAAAAGTCATCGTGAGAGCGGGGGACGCCTTGTCTGGATCGCGAGCAAGCGCAAGCTTTGTGCCGTAATAATTGCCAAGTCGCCACTGCGACTTCACAGTTTCTCTGCGCGACTTGGTGATCGCAGCAACGATGGTTGAAAATTGCTCGTAGTTCTCTGGATCATTTTTCAGATTGCGAACACACTGCGAGATCAATTCTTCGCGAGTTTGTGGAGTGATGGTTGGCCAAACAGTATCAAGCATGATTGCAATTCCTTAAGGGAGCAGAAGCGGTCGCCGCCATCAAATGACGGTGTTGTCGCACGACCACGGTGGCCGCACGATTGGAGAGTACTTGGATGAACAATCCGTGCATGCGGGAGAGTCGGCGGTTGGTCGCCGCCGCGGAATCACGCCGAAGCGCGGCGTTTGAGTGTGCCTCGTTCGACGCTTGATCGGAGCGTGACACCAAGCGCATCAAGCACCTTTGCTGCACGCTCGAGCGAGATGCCGAAGTATTCATTGCGTTCGTCGCGGGAGATCTGTGACTCGTGGACATCAAGCCGTTTCGCCAATTCTCGCTGGGATATTGACTGTGCGATTCGTATCGAGATCAGGAGATGCCCAAATCCACGCAGATTGTCGATCGCCTGAAACTTTTGGTGCTTCAGGCGTTCGTAACTCTGAACCTCCTTTTGAAGTTGAAGATAAAACGACTTGATTGGGTCTGTGACACGCTTGATTTCGCTCGCTGTCAAGCCCGATATTCGCAATTGCGTGCGTTGTTTGGCAAGCCTCACTTTTTCCGATGTCAGTCGCAATTTCGCTTGCGCGTATTCGCTCTCGGTTCGAATCATGTGCGATCACCCTTCATATGCAAGGGGGGTATCAGGGACATGATGAACTTTCTGATGTTGACATATTAGTAATACTTGACATTTAAGTCAAGTATTGAATTGGCGTTTCCCAGCGGTTCTAACGTATCGCTGCGCCACGAAAATTCTGTGAAACACAACTTTTTTCTTTGGATTTGTACCGCTGTGTACTTCCTCTTAAAAAGTTCCGGCCACATCTCCCATTACCATTCACTTTCAAATGGTCCCAAGCAGCGAGTTTCAACTTCAGTTTCTACAGAAAGTGCAGCTGCTCTTGGATTCTGGGAAGTTCACATCGACATACAAATTCGCTCTCTTGATCGCGCTGACAAATGTTGCGGTCGAGAAGGGCGATGATTCTGGCGCGGCGCTCGAAGTGAATCTTGATGATGTCGCACGTGAGTTTCTGTCACTGTATTGGTCGCAGGCTCGACCGTATGGGAAAGCGCCTCTGATACAAAATGCAGAAAGAGAGCATCAGGCGAGAATCATCACGCTGCTCATCCCAGAACTCGGAGCCTCGCAGTCGGCGCACTTGCGACTTCGCCAATACGAACAGCAGCGAGATGGTTTGCTGAATGCAACTCGCCGATTGATCGTGAAGTTTCCGCTGAAGCATCTCCAGCACTTCGAATCCGTCGACGATCAGAAATATTCTAAAGATCAGTTCTTGTACAAGCTCGTAGGCGCGGATGCGAGCAGTCTGCAACTGCAGACGATCACTCTCAAGCCAGGTGTCGCTGCATGTCTGCGATCGCTGCGTGGTGTGATTGTTGCGCTTGTTCAAGCACGATGGGCGCGGTGGGTCCGCGAGAAGAACCCATCGTTGGGCAAGGACCGCAATCTTGAAGCATTCATGTTTGGCCAAGATCGCCAGCCGCTCACACACCTTGCGCCACGCTTGTATGAAATGCAGAATGGACGCTGTTTTTATACTGATAAAAAACTGGATGCGCCCAAGGCAGGCGAAGTGGATCACTTCATTGCGTGGGCAAGGTATGCATGCAACGATCCGATGAACTTAGTTTTGGCTTCGCGCAAAGCGAACAATGACAAGAGCGATCACATCGCCAGCACGCGGCATTTGAAAGAGTGGGTGAAACGAAATGCGATTTCCAGTTGCGACTCATCCAAGAATCCCGACCCACAAAGCATCCTCTCGATTGCACGCTGGGCGTATGCGCATGCGGCATCGATGAACACGCCTGCATGGGATGCACCGAAGAAACTTGTGAAACTCGACGGCTCGTGGGCAAAGTTGTGCGCGGGGTGAGTGGGGCCTTCCCTCCCATTGATAGGACTTCACTTTTCCAGCTTCGCAGGCGAGTATCGCGGGCACACGTCCTCGGCGAATGACCGTCTTTCGTTTTTACGCTCGGCCGCGTATCCCCGCGACTATCAATCAAGATCCGCGAAATAACAAGTTCGCAGAAATTGTATGGAGCGTGGTAAACTCATTTTATGGTTCGTGCAGAACAACTTGTCGGTAGTGAATGGGCTGAGTGGTATCGGCTGACGCCAATTCAGCGTTGGCTAGAAAGTGAAAAACTGTGGATGACCTATATGGCTCTTGGGGGTTCGCTTGATCCCGAACCCGATACGCAAAGTCCTTTCTTCGATGCAAGCGAACCGCGTACGCGCGCTACTGATGGGCGGCCAGGCATGCGTGTTTTACGGCGCGGCCGAGTTTAGTCGCGACACCGATCTTGCCATTTTGGCCGACGCGCAAAACCTGGTGCGCTTGCGCCGCGCTCTTGTTGATTTGCAAGCCAAGCCAATCGCAGTTCCATCTTGTCAGTTGCAATTTTTGCGACGTGGGCACGCGGTTCATTTTCGCTGCCAACACCCTGAAGCGCCACGCATGCGCGTAGATGTAATGTCTAAAATGCGTGGCGTGGATGCTTTTTCATTGCTGTGGAAGCGCCGCACCACGATCGCTCTTCCCGACGGTACTCGCTGCGATTTAATGTCGTTGCCAGATTTGGTACAAGCAAAAAAAACACAGCGCGACAAAGATTGGCCAATGATTCGCAGGCTTATTGAAGCCAATTATTTTGAGAATTATAAAAAACCAAATAAGTCCCAGCTTGAATTTTGGTTGCGTGAAATGCGTACCCCACAATTGCTGATTGAGTTAGCAAAAAACTATCCCGCGGCTTGCAAACGCGCGGTTGTGAGGCGGCCACTCTTGGCGTTCGCCATGAATGGCTCCGTAAAAGAATTGCAACGCGCGCTTCAAACAGAAGAACACGCGGAGCGCGAAATTGATCAGCGCTATTGGTCGCCTCTTCGCAAAGAGTTAGAAAAACTTCGTCACACGCGCTAGCCGATGAGTATCCAACCTCGCCAGTTCTTCGCGTCCTTCAAATCCGGTGAGAGCCAACTATAACTTTGAAATTTTGGCCTCAAGGTGTGTTAAGCGGCGAGTGCCCGCACGCTGGAAAGACGAAGTCCTATCAAGCAGTTCTCGATCTTTCGCAAGTACCCATGATTGATGCGACGGGCGTCGTAAATTTAGAAAGCGGCGTTTGAGTTTTGTTGCACGCCGATTTCCATCCCAGAAAGCGTGAGCATTTCTACGAGTGAGTCGATGCTGAATAATGCGCTCAAACAAGTCAATTCGGGCAAGGTCCCCAACCGCCGAGGATGGTGCTCAAGTCGAGTCCGTCGGTCACACCGTTGCCGTCGAGATCACCTGCGGGGCCACCCCAACCTGCAAGAACCGAAGCGAGATCATTTGCATTCACTTGTCCATCTCCAGAAATGTCGGCGGGGCAGGGCACCAAATTCGCGACCGCACGAATTGCCAGATCAACGAAATACCCAAATGCATTCAGCGTTCCAGGTGCAGCATCAGTCGTTGAAAAAAGATTTGATGCGTACAAACTTCCAAAGAGCGTCGTCTGGTGCGTCCCAGCGGATGCGCCGTTGACACGTAGTTCGCCGCGACCGGTCGCGACATTCCATCGATAAGAAAATTCGTTCCACGCATTCAAAGCAACGGTGACACCCGTCGCAGTGCGATTAGCGATCGCGTATCCGCCGTTCAAAAGCGAAATGGCTCCAGTCTGTGCGCTGACAACAAATCCGCCACTAGTTTCGAACGAACTCTTCGAGATCATGATTCCAAATGTTGATGTCACGGCTTGTCCGCTGGGGATAAACAATTTGACAGTTGTTTCAAGAACATTGTTGCCGCCAGCGCTCGCAGTTGCCCACTTGCCGCTGTTGGCAAGATCAAGCCATGCTTTGGTTCGGCCGGCGTTAAATTTTTCAGTGCATATGCGCGTCATCAATCCGCTGCCGCCAATTGGTGCCACGCCAGAGTCGACGCCTGGACCAATCAAATTTGCCGCGATCTGCGGAGTATTCATCGAGCCACTGACTGCCCAAGATCCGCCAACTCCGACCCACGCCAATTGCCCCGAGAGCGAACCCTGTCCATAATTATTGAAGTCGGTCAAATAGATATCGGTTGCAGTTGCACAGCACGCTGCGTAAAGAATTGCCATGAACGCTGGGAATAGTTTCATCCAGATAAGTGTGCCTGCTTTTTTGATCTTGTCAAATGAATGCGCGTCGATCTTGAATCACTGCGATAATTTTATTTTTCGCAAGCAGTGCGGCCGAGGGCCAACGGGGCCAATGAGCTCAATTGAGCTATACAACAGGATGGAAGAGAGCAGGAAAATCGGGAGAAAAATGCCCCATGGAAGAACAGAACACGAGAAATGCGGCTCCGAGCAGAGCGCGCTGCGCGTCATCACCCCCATCGACCGATGCAATCGGCTGCCCGCTCGCGTTCAAGATTTCACCACCCCGAACCTCGAGTAAGTGCGCTCCGCCGCCGCGATACACCTTGCCGTCCCGAACCTCCGCCAGCACATGTCCCTGCAAGTTCACCAACCGATGATCTCTCGTCGTGCCGATGGTCTGTCCCATCAAGTTCTTGACTTCGTTTCGCTCCAGACGGAGCAGCGTCTGACCGATTGAGTTCTTGAGTTCGACCATGAGATCTATTATCGCCGCCAGCGATTCAACCAGTAATTTTCAAATCTAATTCCCCCCCAAAAATATATTTGCAATCTCCAAATATTTGCAATTGCAACAGTAATTATGAAAGTAACCAACCGAATTTGCATTTACGTGCAGTCAGGCTATTGTCACGCAATCATCGAAGATCTTTCCGCTTCCTACGGCTGTGAAGATTGAAGGTGATGGTGTGTTTGTTTCTTTTTCTCCCTTTTTAAGAAATGTCAACAAAAAGTATTTTCAGATAAAAAAATCGATTCTTGTGGCGGTGTGTTCGCTCGCTGGTGTGTGCGCTAGCTCTGCGCAGGCTGGTGTCTACACCCTGACGACATACAGGTTTGACTCTCCTACAGGTGATACACAAGTAGCGAGGGACCTTCTGTTTGAAAAAATCCGAATCCGAACGGACGGATATTATTCCCAATTACTTGGGATACTTCTTGGCGCTTGGGGACTTGACGCAACTTCTACTTCCCCAGGTTTTTACAACTTTCAGATCTTTACTGCCGACGCTTCAGCGCTTTCCAACGGCTCCACGCTGCAGTTTTCCAACTCATACGGCGAATCTATCGTTCCTGGTTTCACTTCGGTCGGCGGTACGTATTCGCTGTCGTCGTTCGCGCAGAACAGCCCGTCCATGTTTACAACCACGTTTCAAAACACGGCCAGCGAAAGTTGGTTCGCCTTCATCACATTTTCGGCGAGTCCCCAAATCGGCGGCGTGAACCTCTTTGCGTTGTACAGCCCCGAGAATGCTTTGTTGGGCGCCTCAAGCGCTGATTTGAGCGCCGCAACAGAATTCACACCAGTGATCTCCACCTTCAGTGCGGTTCCCGCTCCTGGCGCGGTGGCGCTCCTGGGTCTCGCCGGTGTGTTTGGTGCGCGACGTCGGCGCAACTGAAGTACTAAGGCACGGTCCGCTGGAGTGAATCCCGATTTCAATCGCATCCGCCCGAGGATGTTCTGGTTTTCAAACTCGACTGGGCGCGAAAGGCGTCATCCCAACGACAACTTGATGACGTCGCCAGAGCCTTCATTAGGCAGGGCGCGAGCTGGTACTCATCTGGGAATTTCTCCCGCACCTGGACGCCGAGTTGAGCGGGCGTGGCGGAACATAGGCTGTGCCCTCAATGATCACTGCCAGATTTATCCTGTTCGTGGTGCTGCTCGGCGGGTGTCTGTGCGGTTGCGCTGTGAAGCGCGACGAGTCGCTTGCCTCTGCGCAATCCGCGGCGCCAACATTAAAGAGTCCGCCATCGACCGCGACCATGACCGCGACCATGACCGCGACCATGACGCCGCTCAGTCAATTTGTTCGACGCATCTTCCAAGATCGCAGCGGCTGTCTCTGGTTTGGGACCAACGGCGACGGCGTCGGCCGCTACAACGGCAAAGTAGTGGAGTTCTTCAGCGTGAAGGAAGGATTCCCCGGCGAAGCAGTGCGTGCCATCGTTCAAGATAAGCACGACACTATCTGGTTCGGCACGGACCATGGATTGATCAAGTATGACGGCGCTCAATTCACCACATACACAACCGAAAACGGTCTTGCGAACGACGACATCTGGAGCGTCATCATCGACCGCGATGGACTGCTCTGGATCGGCACGTTCGGCGGCGTGAGTCGATTCGATGGAACGACGTTCACTGCGTTCCCTCTGCCTGCGGTCGAACCGAATCTGGATGTCGGTGTAACGAGCGCGCGCATGGTGTTGTGCATCATGCAAGACAAGAGGGGGCGCATGTGGTTCGGCACGCCCGGCGGAGCGTTCGTGTATGACGGCAAATCATGCACGAACATCTCGGAGGCGGACGGCCTTTGCGACAATTCGGTAAACGACATACTCGAAGACCGTCAGGGACGGATCTGGTTTGCGACCCATCACAACGGCATCTGTTATCGCGTCGGGGATACGTTCACGCACATCACCGCGAAGGACGGAGTGAACGGCACGGAAGCGTGGGATCTGTACGAAGATCATGCCGGCAACATCTGGTTCCCGATCGAGAACTCGGGTGTGTACCGCTACGACGGCAAG
>CAJCCX010000095.1 GCA_903961015.1 uncultured bacterium | reverse complement strand
TCATTCTCTCTGCGTTGGTGATCGCCACGTGTGTCTTCTATTTCAAGTTTGAAGACAAAGAAATTGACGTGAAGGTTATTGCTCCCCCCAATATTTGGAAGACACAGTTGATGAATGAGCAGCTTGCTCAACTTGATGTTTATCAAAAGTATTCAGTGACTGCCCCTGACGGCAGTGCAGAACCGCGCATCCGAATCCCCATCACCAAGGCGATGGAATTTGTGATTGCGGATGCAAAGAACCCACCGAAGATCGTTGTTGCTACGCCCGTTCCAGCGCCAGCCTCCACAGGTACAGACAAGAAGTGAATCTCAAAGCGTCCATCCTTTCTCTGATCGCAGCGACCGTCCTCACGGTCGGCATGACGAACAGCGCAAACGCACAAGCGTCGATTGCACCATTCGCGCCAGGCGAAGGTCCGGTTCTTGCTGATGGAGTTGCAAAGGAAATGGAGGGTGTCGACATCCTCGAACACCTCGGCGACACGATTCCGCTGACCACAGTGTTGATTGGTGATGATGGTAAAGAAACAACGCTTGGAGCGATTCTCGCATCTGGCAAGCCTGTCATGTTGCACATGGGTTATTACAAATGCCCAATGCTTTGCACGCTTGTGCTCAATGAAGCGATTCGATCACTTTCGAAAGTTGATCTTTCCATTGGAAAAGATTTCGATCTCGTCTCTATTTCGATCAACCCCAAGGAAAGCAACGAACTCGCCCACGCAAAGAAGCTGGGATACATGGCAGAATACGGCCGTGCGGGTTCTGATCAGGGCTCACGTTTTCTGACCGCACCTCAAACTGCCGAAGGTGCGAAAGCTCCCGCTGCAATCGCAGAATCAGTTGGCTTTCAATACAAAGAACTTCCCAGTGGCGAATATTCGCATCCTGCAATGCTGGCGATGATCGCATCAGATGGTCGCATTGTTCGATATCTCTACGGAGTGAAGTTCGATCCCACAACGATGCGCATGGCGATCGTTGAAGCAGGCGAAGGGAAAATTGGAACGCCGCTCGATCGATTTATTCTTTGGTGTCATCAATATGACCCCGCAAGTCAGGGGTATGTCGTTTTTGCAATGCGCTTGATGAAAATTGGCGGAGCAATCACCGTTGTTGTTATCACCACTGGACTCATCTATATGTTCCGTCGCGGAGCTCGTACCGCTCAACTCGCCCCTTCCTCTCGGCTCGCCTAGAATTTTACCCATGCTTTCCACACTCACCTCTATTTTCATTGCAACTGCCAGTGTGCAAACCGCTCCGCCGGTCGTTACGCCAGCAGATTTCTGGCTTCCAATTGGAGCATCAGTGCAAGCGCACAATGTTGACTTGATGTTCAACATCATCAATTATATTTGCTATTTCTTCTTTGTTGTCGTGCTCGCAATGATGGTTTGGTTCGTGATCAAGTATCGCGCCAAGCCTGGGACACGCATCCGTACAGATGGAATGACCCATCACACAGTCCTCGAATTATCTTGGTCCGTTATTCCGCTGCTGATCTGCATTGCAATTTTCTTTTTCGGATTTACTGGCTATGTCGATCTGATCACGCCGCCAAAGAATTCTTTCGATGTGAATGTCACTGCGTTTAAGTGGGGATGGCAATTCAAGTACCCAAATGGTGCCCAGTCCGACAATCTCGTTGTGCCAAGCAATCGCCCAGTGCGATTGGTCATGCGCTCAAACGATGTGCTTCACTGCTGCTTCATCCCAGCATTCAGAGTGAAAAAGGACATTGTTCCTGGGCGATATTCAACGCTTTGGTTTCAGTGCGATATTCCAACTGGAATCGAAGAGAAGAATGGATATCACCTTTTCTGCACGGAGTATTGCGGAACAGGTCATTCCAATATGAATCGCAGAGTCATGGTGCTACCGCAAGCAGAGTTTGATGAGTGGTTGGTCAAGCAGGCGCAGTGGCTTGATGAAATTCCAGACGACGAGTTGTATTTCAAGGCAGGTCCAAAGATTTATGCCCGCTGCCAACAATGTCATTCCCTTGATGGAACGGTTGGCCTTGGACCTTCATGGCAGGGCGTCTGGACTCGACTGACCTCCCCCGGCGGAGCGCGATTCAGTGATGGCAAGAGTTATGCCGACATCATCGGGCCCGGCAAGGAATATGCGACACCAGAGGATTATATTCGCGACTCGATTTACAACCCAGGAAAGCATCTTGTCGCAACATACGGAAATGTCATGCCAACTTTCAAGGGTCAGTTGACTGACCGTGGCGTTGATTCAGTGATCGGAATGATGAAGCATCTTGATGAGTTCGATGCCAAGGGTGCATGGACAAAAACATTGCCACCTGCAGCAGCGAAGACCGAAAGCAAATCAGAACAGAAGTAAGAAATTCAAGGAAGTCCACAGAGGTTTTTTATGACAACGATCGTTACACCAAGACCAGAATTGCTCGACACGTCGGTCCGCCCCGACAACTATCTCACGTACACGCGTGGATTCCTTTCGTGGGCACTCACTCTCGATCACAAGCGCATTGGCGTGATGTACATGTCCGCCGTGCTCGCGTCATTCTTTGTTGGTGGAGTCTTTGCTCTTCTGCTTCGCACAGAACTGCTCACTCCAGGCCGCACGATTGTCAGTGCAGATACATACAACCAATTTTTCACCCTGCACGGAGCGATCATGGTCTTCTTGGTGATCATTCCAAGCATTCCAGCCGCACTTGGAAACTTCATCTTGCCAATCATGCTTGGCGCGAAAGATGTTGCCTTCCCCAAGTTGAATCTCTTTTCGTTCTATCTCTGGATTGGCGGCGCGCTTTTCACGTTGTATTCGCTTGCGGCTGGCGGCTTCGATACTGGTTGGACTTTTTACACCCCGTATTCAACAACGACCACTACAGGCGGAGTGATCCCAGTTCTGACTGGTGTTTTTATTCTTGGATTCTCATCCATCTTCACCGGTCTGAATTTCATCGTGACGGTGCACAAGCTTCGACCGCCGGGAATGACGTGGTTCCGAATGCCTCTTTTCTTGTGGGCGCTTTATGCAACGGCGATCATTCAGGTTCTTGCAACTCCAGTGCTCGCAATCACTGTTTGTCTGCTGATTGTTGAACGAACGATGAACATCGGAATTTTCAATCCATCAATGGGTGGAGATCCGGTTCTCTATCAGCATTTCTTCTGGTTCTATAGCCATCCTGCTGTTTACATCATGATTGTTCCAGCGATGGGAATCATCAGCGAGATTATTTCAGTCCATGGACATCGTCAGATCTTCGGATATCGGTTCATCGCATTCTCGTCGATCGCCATTGCAATGTTCTCCTTTATCGTCTGGGGACATCACATGTTTGTCTCAGGCCAGAGCGGTCTGATGAACACGATCTTCTCATTGATTTCATTCAGCGTGGCCATTCCATCCGCGGTGAAAACATTCAATTGGACTATGACGCTTTACAAAGGGACGATCAGTTTGACTGCACCGATGATGTATGGGCTTTCATTCATCTTCCTTTTTACAATTGGTGGATTGACTGGAATCCATTTGGCGACACTCAATACCGACGTGCACTTGCATGACACCTATTTTGTCGTCGCGCATTTCCACTATGTCATGATGGGGTCTGCGCTGATTGGAATGATCGGCGGACTGCATCATTGGTGGCCGAAAATGACTGGTCGGATGTACAACGAGAAAGCTGCGATCGCCGCATGCATCATTATTTTTATCGGATTCAACGTCACCTTCTTCACGCAGTTCATGCTTGGAAGTCAAGGAATGCCACGTCGGTACTACGACTATCAGCCAGAGTTTCAGATCTATCACGTGATCTCTACGATCGGTGCATACATCATGGCATGCGGCTTCTTCCTCTGCGCAGCATGCTTCGTGCAGAGTTTGCTTGGTGGCAAGAAAGCACCAGCAAATCCATGGGGCGGACGCAGTTTGGAATGGCAGTGCACTTCCCCTCCTCCGCATGACAATTTTAGTTCCCCACCAACCGTTGGCAATTGTTACGACTTCTCGATGCTGCGCTGGGACGAGAAGGAGCAGGGCTATGTGGTCGACAAGGAATTAGAAGCGCTCGCAATCGCAGCTGAAGCTCGAGGACATTCATGAGTTCCGCAAGTGCTGAACATGAAGGTCATGCAGATCATGCAGGTCATGCAGACGGTCATGGTCATGGATCTGCGGAACATGAGAAGTATCCATTTCTCGCGCACCATTTCGAGACTCCTGCGCAGCAATTCGATAGCGCGAAGCTTGGAATGTGGCTCTTTCTTGCGACCGAAGTTCTTTTCTTTGGCGCGCTCTTTGTTGCATACGCAGTTCTGCGAAGTCGATTTCCAGAAGTCTTCTCTTATGGAAGTCACTATCTCGACACGGTGATGGGTGGAATCAACACGTGTGTGTTGATTCTGTCCAGTCTTACGATGGCGCTCGGTGTGTATTTCGCTCAGCGTGGCAAGCGAATCGCGCTGCTCATTTGTCTTTGGTTGACGATGGCAGGTGCTGCAGGATTTTTGGTCATCAAGTATTTCGAGTACTCGCACAAGATCCACGAAAATTTGGTTTGGGGACCTGGATTTTACATTCCTCCTCACGATGCAATGGGAGAGGAGGAATCAGTTGCTCTCGCTCACGCTCCAGCTCCTGCGCCTGCAGCAGTTCCTGCTCCAATCAATTCCGCGCCATCGGCAGTCCCAATGATTGGCGCGCATCCAGCTGTTGATGCATCCGTCGTGAAGCCAGCATCGATGGGTCCGCTGGGACTCGGAGCAGGCGCGGTCAATCACGCTTCAGCTGTCACGCACGACATCATTCCTGATCAGCTTCCATCTGCACATCTTGAAGACGCAAAGATGCCGCCCAATACTCATTTATTCTTCGCAATCTATTACGCAATGACCGGCTTGCACGGATTCCACGTCATTGTCGGAATGGTTGTGATTGGAATGCTGATCTATCGCGCGACACGCGGAGATTTCGGGCCGAACTATTTCACCCCAGTCGATTTGGTCGGTCTGTACTGGCACATCGTAGATCTTGTTTGGATCTTCCTCTTTCCGCTTTTCTATCTCATTCATTAATTAGACTCTCGGCGACAACACATGACGCAATCAAATTCAAATACAGCCCATGCAGACCATCCTTTGGTTGGTCATCTTGTCCCAGTTTCGACTCTGCTCGCCACTGCATCGGCGCTCTTGGTCTTGACCGTTATCACCGTTGCGGTCCGATACATCGATATAGGCGAATTTAATCTCTGGGTCGCTATTGGAATTGCAGTGGTGAAGGCTGGGCTCGTCGCAAGTTTCTTCATGCATCTTCGCTGGGATCGACCTTTCAATTTATTGGTCTTCATCGGCTGCATGTTGTTCGTAGTGCTGATGATGGCTTTCTGCGTTCTGGATACAAGTCAGTATCGGTCAGTCCAGTACACAGGAAATCCGCCAGTTGCACAGGAAACCCTTGACGCCAACGCGCCAGGAGCGCCCGTTGCACGATTCAAGCTTGGTATGAATCCGTAAGGAAACCACCTGAAACGCCGAGCCTCACTGCTCGGTCTGATTGGAGCAGCCATAATCACTCTCCCAAAGAGAGACCCATTTGATGATTCGGTCCGCAGTGATCGAGCCGCACGCATGGGCATGTGGATTTTCATCATTGTTGTTGCGATGGTCTTTGCAGCAACAATACTTGGATACATCGTTGTTCGATTGAATCCGCACATGCAAGTCCCATGGCGGTCGTCATCTGATGCAAGTTTGCCATACACGCTGCTCGTCAGCACGCTTGTTCTGTTTGCATCGAGCGCAACACTGCATCAATGCCTCAAGTGTGCGAAGCGCGATGACACCAAGGGTTGCACTCGATTTGCAAGCGTGACATATTGGCTTGGATTTCTGTTCGTGTTGCTGCAGGGCGAAGCCTGGTGGTCGATGTGGATGCGGCATGTCAACATCGACGAAAACTTGTACGCATGGACCTTCTATGTTTTAACAGCGCTGCATGTGCTGCACATCATCGGGGGACTGTTTGCCCTGGGAGTTGTCACGCGCCATGCAAGTGAAGGACTCTATGACGCAGCAAGACATAACGGAATTGTGTTGTGTGCAATGTATTGGCATTCGCTCGATGTGATTTGGATTGCGCTCTATGCCACGCTGTGGTTTGGATCGCGCTGAGTTTTTGAAGCGTCTGAATTTCGGGACCCAATTCACCACCCAATTCACCGATTTTCTGCGCGTGTCGGATGAAACGCTTGCCACGCAAACCAGCGGCAGGGAACCATAATTGGCATCGGATCTGCCTCTTGAACGAGTGCTCCCATTTGCGGCACAATTCTCCAATTGATCCGCACGCCAAGCATGGAGGAGTCAGAAAGAAATGTTTCATAGCTAATAAATTTTATAAGGGTAGTCATCGGAATGATCTTCCACCCATTGGGATATTGCACAGCAATGATCATTGACATCGTTCCCATGCCAGTATCAAGTAAAGGAGCAACTGTCGGTGCGATTTCCGCGAATGGAATTGTTCGGGCGTTTTGATCTTTTTGCTCGAACGTCACAATCGGAAAATTGACTTTGCCTTCCTGCCAGTATCGTTCGTAATCAGTTTCCTTCATTCGCCGCTTGTCTGATTCATTGGGCATTGCGATCGTCGTATCTGGATGCAGCAGATACCACGCTGCCCAAGTACAGACTTGAGTTCCTGGCATCAATGTCAATAGAGTTTCATTCGCAGCCGCGGGTCCCGCAATCGCACGAAATGCTAATTGTGACCACAAGCTTGATTTATAAGTTTCCGTCGGCGGTTTCTCTGTTGTCGCAACGGGCGCATCAGGTGTTTCGTACATCACAAGATTGCTGTTAAGTAATAATCCGCTGACGCCAAATTTGACAATCGTTCCATTGATTGTCCGGTTGAAAATGACAGCGCTATCGCAAAGTGGGCTGTATGTCACCGCAATCGGCACTCCGCCAAGCGTGTCGTTGGAGACTTCATGTACGTTCATTAACTTCAGCGGATACGCACGTGATTCTCCATTCACCGTGATGCCAATGACACGATCGGTCGAAACCGCATATTTGATTCGTTCCGCTTTGTTTTTTGGCGCAATTTCTGACCCTGCAAGAACTGTGGGCCCGTCAAGAGAACGGAAGAAATCACGAGGATTTCCGCTTCCAACAAGCGATTCTTGCGGGACAGAAAGATTGCTCAGGTCAAAGCCATATGTTGTCGGGTCCCGTCCATCACCGATGGGCTTTTCTCCTCGCATCGGTCCAAGAAATGCGAAGATCGTGATTCCAAGCACAAGGATCAGTGCCAAGAGAATCACCCATCCACCTGCGGCGAATGTCAGTTGCGTCTTCTTCGCAGAATCACTTTGAGTCATTGAGGGATTTTTTCGTCAGGCGCGATAAAGACTGGAGCAATTCGCAGAGCAGCACTCGGCGAGACTGATCCTCGATCAAGCACAAGCGCGAGCAAGAGCAGCGGGAGATATGTGATGCTGGTGAAAAACACACGGCGTGCTGATGCATCGGTTCGAAGATGAAGAAAGCGGAAACTTACGAAGATCATCCAGCATCCGAGAATGATTGAAATGATGGCGAACCACCAACCTGCAACGCCATAGACCGTCGTCAACAATCCAAGGGGAATCAAGATGAGAGATGTCAGCACCATTGTTTGCGCAGTGACTTGTCCACTTGGATCGACTGCAGGCAACATCATAAATCCACCGCGAGCATAATCTTCGCGGTACATCCATGCGAGTGCCATAAAATGCGGCAATTGCCAGACGAAGAGAATCCCTGCGATCACCCATCCGCCAGGTGCGAACGAACCAGTTGCTGCGGTCCAACCAACGAGTGGTGGAATTGCTCCGCACACGGCACCAACGATCGTGTTGATCGATGTGATTGGTTTTAGCGGCGTATAAATCAGCGCATACAACGCGATATTTCCAGTGGCGAGCGCGGCAGGAATCCACCCTGCGGCCCAAAGCAAGAGCGCCCATCCGACGTATGCAAGCAAGACGGCCATAAGAAAAACTAACGGTCGGCCGATGTGTTTTTGCGGAAGGGGTCTTCCCTCAGTTCGTTGCATCAATGCATCGCGGCGACTTTCGATGAGTTGATTGAACATCGATGCACTCGCAGCAGATGCAGCCGTTCCGAGCAGCGTCCATGCAAGCAGAGTCCAATTTGGTGTTGTTGTTGAGACAATAAATCCAACCCCTGTCGTGACGAGCACCAGTGCATTCAGACGCACTTTCGCAAGCGCTCCGAGCGTGGGCAAAGTCCGAGCCAAATTTGAGATTGTCGCAACGTCTTCGATCGAACTAGTATAGAAGGAGCTATGAACGAGAATCCATCAGATCGTCGTGGACTTCACCTTGCGCTTGGATTTGCGATAACAGTCGCGATGTGGGCCATTGGCTATGTCGCAATGATGCGCCCAGGAGTGGTGGCGGGGGAGATTCTCTTTGGAGCCATGTTTGTCGCACTGTTCTTCGGGGGGCTCATCGCCGGACGATTGACGCCAACATCTGGACGAGCTGATGGCGCACGCGCAGGCATCAAGATCGGACTTGTTTCTGCAACGGTCAACTTGTTGGTTGTCGGCAGTCTCTTCGGCCGTGATACTGGCAGTGATCTATGGGTTCAGCTGGCGATCTGGGTCGGCGGTCTTTATGCAGCAAGCTTGATTTGTGCAGCAATCGGCGGTGCGGTCGGCGGGGGCGGATCGCGCTGGCAACCAAAATTTCCTGCGACTGCGCTGTTCGGTGCGATCACTGCAGCGACAATATTTTTGTTGCTCGTGACAGGCGGACTTGTCACCGGATTAGAAGCAGGACTTGCGGTCCCAGATTGGCCGAATTCATTTGGTCACAACATGCTTCTGTATCCCATCTCACAAATGAAGGGCGGCGTGTATTACGAACATGCGCATCGACTCTATGGAATGCTTGTTGGGCTTTCGGCGATCACACTCTTGACGCTCGTTGCGCGTTTCGAAAGTGGTCGCCTTGTGCGAACTCTTGCAGTGATCGGATTTCTGATGGTCTGCGTGCAAGGATTGATGGGCGGTCTGCGCGTCACTGGCCACATCACTCTTTCGCAAGACGCAGTCAATCTTGCGCCAAGCGTTCCACTTGCAGTTGCGCACGGTGTTTTTGGCCAAATGGTCTTTGCAACATTTTGTTTGATTGCTGTCCTCTGCGGCCGGCGTTGGAAAGGTGATTTCGTTCCACTTGATGGTGCTGCATCCAAGGGCCGAGTGTTGAGCGCTGCGCTCGTGGTGATTCTTCTTCTTCAGTTAATTTCTGGCGCGATGTATCGCCACTATCAAATTCCAGTTCTAGATGGCCCGCCGACATATCCAAAGTGGGCGATGCATCTGCATCTGACGTGGGCGGCAGTCGCATTGATCAGTACGCTTATGGTTGGAATGCGTGCGATGAGCATTCCGAAATTTCTGCGTCCGATTCCGCAACTTGGTCACGGCATTCTGATGCTCGTTGGGATTCAGGTTGCTTTCGGCATCGGCGCGTTGGTGCTGGTCATTACTCGCAAGACCGCTGAGATTCCAATCTCAGAAGTCGTCTTCACAAGTTTGCATCAATCAACTGGCGCGTTGCTGTTGGCAACAAGCGTGATGATTGCAGCGTGGTGGAGGCGACTTACTGTTTCGGCGTCATCGGTGTCATCGGTGTTGCCGGCTTCGAAGGTCGCGCAGGCTTGATCGCCTCTTCGAGCGCAAGCAAAGAATAGATCGTGCAGAGATCGTGATCTGCCTCCTCCCACCGTGAAGATTCATTCACCCACGAACCATCTGGTTTTTGTTTGGCGACGAGCGCTGCGATTAATTCATCACGCCACGGATGTTCAACACCCGTGACATCAGTCACCACATCTTGTCGCGCTGCCAAAAGTGCGCGCGAAAGAGCATGGACATAATAAAAATATCCTTGTTGGCCAACACCAGGATTTTCGGCAAATGTCCAGTGCTTGCGAATCCAGTCGTATGCGGCGCGTACGCGAGGATCATCGCTCGAAAGTCCGGCATAAAGCAAACTCTTGAAACCTGCATAGGTCATTGAGCCATAACTCTTGAGTGATCGTGGTTGTCCCTCTGGAATCTTTTCGCCATATCGCCCTTGTCCTTCTGCTTCGCTTGAAAAACTTTCGCCACCGTTTGCAGGGGTATATATAAAGCCTCCATCATTCGTACCTGCTTGCGCCCACGCGGCAGAGTTTGTCTGCTGAAGATTCTGCGTGCGACTCAAGAACACGAGCGCGCGCTGAACTGCAGGATCTTCTGGTGAAACTTGGGCATCATGCAGCGCATCAAGCATCAGTTGAGTATTGGACAAGTCCGGTCGTCCCCACTTTCCATAACCGCTTCCACCAAACCAATCCATGCGCGGCGAAACGCCTTCACTTTGATCCCACTGTTGTTTGGTGAGCCACTCGACGCTTGTCTCGATCAATGGTCGATCGGAAGGATCATCCACGGCAGCAAGTCCGCTGGTCACTGCGCTGGCAACATAATTTGCAAGACCGCCTTCTGAATCAGGATTGAATTGAGTGCCAATGCCACCAACTCGCTCGCGCACAAAGTCCCGCGCCTTTTTTGCGGATAGGTCATTGGTTGGGGTTCGATCAGTTTGTGCGAAAGCTTTCATTCCAAGCGCAGTGACCGCTGTCGCCGCTGCACTCGACGGTTTCTTTTGATCCGTTCCGACGGCAGGCTTTGCGATCATCCATCCGCCACTCGCATCCTGCGTCGTTCGAAGTCGAGCAAGTCCAAGATCAATCGCACGCCGAGCATCTGCCCACGATTTCGCCGAGCATGGAACTTCATTCGCATCGATACTGATTCGATGAATCGCCGGCAGAGGTTGAACGATCGCACTTGGAAGCGCCGGCAGATTTTGTTCGGTCACTTTTGCTTTCGCGACTCGGGCATCAAGTGGAACGGTCGGCTCGGCAAGCGGGCCTTGCTTTATCGCACCATCATCAAAAGCCGCAAGGCAGATCGATGCGAGTCCAATTGTCAATAAACAAGGCACATTATTCATATTCTGATTATAGGGCGTGCGTTGGATGCCTGATTTATAAATAAATTGTAAGTGTAGAATGAAGCGATGCTCTCTTACTTTTCTATCGTTGTTTGCGCGACACTTTCAGTTCCGCCTATTCCAACAATCAGTCAGATTGCAATTCTGGATGCCACTTCACCAACGGTTTCTCCGACCTTTGGAATGGTCGTTGCTGTCTCTGGAGATCGAGTCGTTGCAACTGGTCCGGATCCATCGAAGGCTGGCGGATCTGTTGGTCAAATCGCAACATTTGTGTTTCAGCCCACAGGCGAATGGAAACCATTCCGTGAGATGCAATCAGTCGATGGAGTGAAGCCTGGCATGATGGTTCTTCAACGCATGACCATGGTTGGAAGCATAATGCTCGTCTCTGAAGATCGTCGTGATGGTGGAAGTAGTACCGTCGCTGCGTTCGAAGCTGCTGAAACAAATTCTGGATGGAAGCAGATCGGATTGCTCGAGCCTCCGACTGGATTGCCCGAACCTGCTTTCGGCGGAGTCATCGTGTCGGATGGAGTCTTCGCAGCGATTTCAACGGTCGATATGCGCGTGCTCGGCGACAAGCCTCGAACTGTGAATCCATCTCCAAAAGTTTTTCTTTTCAAGCGTGGTGTTGATGGTTGGAAGGGCCTTGGATTTCTTCAACGTGGAGATGAGTTCAAGCCAACATTTTTCGGTGCGGCACTTTCCATGACTCCAAACCAGATTGTCATCGGATGTCCAAAGGCAATCACGGCTGCGCCGCATCAAGATTTAGTCGTCGGTGGCGATGCGGTCGTCGTCGTCTATCGAATGAATTCCGATGGAATGTGGTCAATTGACGGCGAATTGAAACCCCCGCCAGATCGCTTGGATTATCTTGGATTTGGTTCAACCATCGCATCGAGCGATTCGGTTGTCGCCGTGAGAATGTCACAAGTTTCTGGTCAGGGTTCGGCAGTGATGGTGTATCGGCGTGGCGAGACTGGCTGGGTCTTTGACGGCGAATTGACTCCACTTATCGATGTGACTCCAGGTGTAGGGTGGGGAATCTCGCTTGCAGTGACTGATGGTCGAATCGTTGTTGGTGATCCAACTGCGCTCAATGGTGATAAGAATCCCGGCTATGCCGGTGCATTCACAAAAGACAATAATGGGACTTGGGCGGAATCCGTTCGCTTTCAACCAAATGTTCCTGTGACTTCAGCACGCTGGGGAGTTGGAATTCGCACCGATGGTCGGCGAGTTGTCATTGCGCGTCCACAAAATGAGCGCGAAGGGGTTATGCCCGGCGGCGCTTTGGTATTCATGCTTCCACCAGCAGATTCCACTCCGCGTCCGAGTGCGGCTTCCACATCTTCGCCAGCTTCAACAAAGTCCTTGACCGCCCCCTGATTTTGGTTGGACTGTCATTCCCAGTCTTGGACTGTCATTCCCAGTCTTGGACTGTCATTCCCAGTCTTGGACTGTCATTCCCAGTCTTGGACTGTTATTCCCAATTCCGCACCACGCACGCTGCGCACAAAACTCCACAGACGATGTTCATCGGCACGATCCAATTTGGTTGCAGGTGAATTGGTGCGACCACATTCATGACAATCGCCATCGCGCCAAAAATTGCAGCCCATGCAGCAAATTTCAGCTTTGCCAGCCAGACTGCGCTGATGAGTGCAGCGATCGAAATCGCCCATGCGATGATCACACTGAGCGGTTCGCTCTCCATCGGACCGAACTTGGCTGCGCGCGCAAAGAGGAGGGCGCCCATCGCACCCACGATGATCAATAAGACTTTCACGCTGCACAGAATACACATTGGGCTATTCTTACACCTATGAATCCCGCGCAGCGTGATCAAGCGCAGCGACTCTTCGAAGAAGCCATTCGTGGCGGAACACCTGATCCCGCCTCATGGGTCGCTACGCAAACTATTGACGCTCAAGTCCTCGCGGAAGTCAAGCGCTTGCTCACTGAGCACAGTGCACATCTGACGCACGCAGAACATCTGCCGGTAGAAACGCCAAGTCGTCTTGCTGATGCGCTCTTGAATCAAATTCTGGGAGATTACCGCATCGAAAAATTGATTGGGAGTGGCGGCATGGGGCGCGTCTATCTCGCGCGAAGCACAACGGAAACAACTCGCGAAGTTGCAATGAAAGTCCTTGGTCGAGCAGTGACGAGTCAGATCGCCATCCAACGATTCGCACGCGAAGCCGAAGTGATGAAGAAACTCAATCATCCTGCTATCGCATCTTTTTATGCAAGCGGAATGTATGACGATGGCGAGGGAGCCGTTCCGTGGTTTGCGATGGAATACATCGCAAATGCACAGGAACTCACCATGTGGTGTGACAACAAGCACCTCGGACTTCGCGAAAGACTCAGCATTGTTGCGGAGATCAGCGATGCGATTGGACATGCTCACCGAATGGGAATTGTTCATCGTGACTTAAAGCCAGCGAATATTTTAGTTGCGGTGAATGGATCTCCAAAAGTGATCGACTTTGGTGTTGCGCGATGTCTTGGAAATGATTCTGAGATGACATCAGTGCAAACACAGACTGGCCAACTCGTCGGAACGATGCAATACATGAGCCCGGAACAATTCGCTGGCGATCCGCGCAAGATCGATCAGCGAGCGGATGTCTATGCACTCGGAGTGATTCTATTCGAATTGATTTCTGGAACATATCCGCATGATGTTCGAGCGCTTTCCGTTCATGAAGCTGCGCGAGTCGTTTGTGATATTGATGCGCCAGATATTCGATCGACGACATCCGAAGTCGATGAGGAACTTTCAGGAATTGTCGCCAAGTGCCTACGGCGAGAGCGCAGTGAGCGATTTGCAGATGCGCGCGAACTGGGCTCGAAACTCCGCAGTTGGTTGTGTGGAGAGCCCATGTCCCAACCAGTTGCAGTGTTTGCGAACGAGCCAGCCATTGCAGGCAGAAATCGTCCCATTCGCGAACCAAAACAGCCGCACATTCTCGAAACCGACACGATCCGACGATCAAGTGGCTGGCTTGTTCCGACGCTTTCGGTATTGCTCGTGACGATCGTCGGGCTCGTCGCAACAGACACATTGAAGCCGCAATGGTTGGTGGATTGTTGGCGCAAATTATTAAATTCTTCTGGAGTCCAATCCGCACAGGAAGACTTGCCTGCTGTTGTCGAATCTATTTCAATCGAATCCGATCCATCTGGTGCACGAGTGACAATCGATGGCCTTGATATTGGAGTCACGCCGATTCGATCAAGCATCGCATGGAAGCAGAACAGTCAGAATGCAATGATCATTATTTCCAAGAGTAGTTTTCAAACACACACAGAATCGATTTCTGCTGCACCGCGGGGGGGGCGCACTGCACCACTTCGGATGCATGTGCGCCTCGACCCCGCCGCGACCATCACTGTTCCCTAAGTTTGCCAGTTGCGCGAACGCACTGACGAGTCGCGAAGACCCCGATACAACTTAGTGGTGAAGTGACTTACTCAATCCAAAGATCGGCAACAACATTGCCGCTGCGATACCACCAACAACCACACCCATACCAAGAATCATGATCGGTTCGATCAAGCTTGTCGCCATCTTGATGGCTGAGTCAAGCTCCTCTTCCGAATATTGTGCTGCGTGATCGAGCGTTTCAGACAATCGTCCACTTCGCTCGCCAGCGTTGATCATCGCCGAGACAGGACGCGGAACAAGTGGTGACTTCAAAAAAGCAGTGGACATATCCTGCCCACGATTCACGCGCTCTTCCAACTCATCCCATAATTGGTTGTACAAAGTATTTCCTGTGACGGTTCGCAAGATGCGGATGACATCAAGCAAACTGACGCCAGCAGCAAGCAAAGTGCCCATCGTGCTGGCGAATCGAACGGTGTACAACTGTTGAAACATTTTCTTAACGATTGGGGTGTTCATTCGCAACCAATCAAGCGCAAGACGACCGCCAGTTGATTTCGCCCAGACCACTGATCCAAAGATGATCGCACTGATGGTGATGATCCAGATCGGCCAATGACTATGCAGGCTGTCGGCGATCATCATGAGATATCGAGTGATGACAGGCAAGTTGTCGCCCTGAGCAGAGAAGAGCGGTTTGAACTTCGGCAGGACAAAAGTCATGATGATCGTGACTGCTGCGACAGCAACAAGCAGCATGATTCCTGGATATGCCATCGCACCTTTTACTTGCCGCGTGAACTTGCGTTGCTTGGAAAGATCCTTCGAGATGCGTGCAAGCATTTGATCAAGCATGCCAGTCGCTTCAGCGGCTTGTAGTAATGCAATCATGACTGTTGGAAAAATTCGTGGCCACTTCGCCATCGCAACGGAAAGATCCTCGCCTTCACAAACATCGTCGCGAATGCGGCGAATGACTGACGCTGCATCTTTGCTGGGAGTTTGCGCGGCATATGTTTCCAGACCTTCGATCAGCGAAACACCTGTCTTCATCATCACAGAAAGTTGAGTGCAGAGCGAGAGGACTTCATCGCGGCTGAATCGACCACTGAGCGATCGATCATTATGGTTCGCGCGTGCGACAGGTTTCGCATCAATATCGGTGAGTGCAATCGAAACGATGGCAAATCCCTGTCGATGAAGTTCGCGAACAACACCGGCATGATTTGCGGCTTCCATAATTCCGCGTTCTGGCGCACCATTGGCGCGGCGTGCGCGCCATTCGAAGCGGGGGGTTAAAACTTGTTCAGCGACGGCATGCGCCATGTACTTCCTCCAGGGTTGTCATTCCAGCGAGCACTTTGTAAATGCCGTCATCCCACAAGGTTTCAAATCCTTGCTTGGAAAGCAAATCACGAATTGCATTTAGATCAAGTTTTGCTGAAATCGCATCAAGAATTTGGTTGTTCGGAACTAATAATTCATAGAGGCCAATTCGTCCTGAATATCCGCGTTCGTGGCACTTTCTACAGCCAATTCCTTTGGTCAATTCCAGTACGCCGTCTGAGTATTTTCCCATGCTGGCTAATTCGTGCGCATCTGGGATATACGAGGTCCGACATTGATTGCAAGTCTTGCGCACCAACCTCTGTGCAAGTACGCCTCGAAGGCTTGCAGCGACCAAAAAGGGCTCAACGCCGAGGTTGGTCAGTCGAGTCACTGCACTTGGAGCATCATTTGTATGCAGAGTTGAGAGCACCAAATGTCCAGTGAGCGCAGCCTGCACTGCGGTCTGTGCAGTTTCTCCGTCGCGAATTTCGCCAACCATGATGATGTCGGGATCTTGTCGAAGGAGTGAGCGCAGTGCGCCAGAGAATGTGAGTCCGGCCTTGACATTCATCTGCGTTTGGTGCACGCCAGGCAAGTTGCTTTCAACAGGATCTTCGACGGTGGAAACATTCAAACTTTCCGTATCGAATCCCGAGAGAACCGAATAGAGAGTCGTCGACTTTCCGCTTCCAGTAGGGCCAGTGACCAATACAACGCCGTGCGGCTCGTCAATCACCTTGCGAAAAGTCGCTTCAGTTGATGGACGAAAGCCGAGTTTATCCAAGCCAATACGAACACCACCAACATCGATCACTCGCATCACGACTTTTTCGCCAAACTTTCCTGGCAATGTGGAAACGCGCAAATCAATTGGTCGACCATTTACACGCACGCTGATTTCGCCATCTTGAGGCACGCGGCGTTCTGAAATATCAAGACGAGCCATAATTTTCACACGGCTTGCAATTGCTGAATGCATTCGGTGTGGCGGTTTGATACGCACGTGCAGCACGCCGTCCACGCGCAATCGAACGCGCAATTGGCCATCGTCAGGTTCAATGTGAATGTCCGACGCACCTTCGGCGACGGCGCACGCAATGATGTGATTCACCAATCGCACCACAGGTCCGCTGGAAGCTTCGTCTGCGCTCCCAGACATTTCAGCCATCTGAGGTTCAGTGACAGTGCCGACGACATCATCGAGATTGTCAAGAATCTCCGCAACAATTTCTTGAGTTTGAGCGCCAGATCGATCAGTTGCAGCTTCCACTTCCGGCGTTGGTATTGCAAATGCAACTTCAAGAGCCGCTGGTGTGCTGACTGTCACGCGAATGCGAAAGCCAGTTAATCGTGCGAGATGTTCGGTGACCACAAAGTCATCAGGATTTGCAGTGCAAACAACCAACTCGCCTTCGGTCAGCGACATTGGCAGGACCATGTTTTCGTTGCGAATTGCTTCTGGTATCAAGGCGCGAACGCCGGGGTCGGCAACTTCGGCTGGGTGTTCGATGAATTCCAAGCCCTTCGCACGTGCGAGCGCACGGAGTAATTGTTCTTGAGTCAAGAAACCGCGTTCAATCAAGATTTCCCCAAGCATCTTGCGCTGAGAATCCGATGACTGCGCAAGAAGAGCATCGCGTAAATTTTCTGCGGTCAGCAGTCCAGATTCCATAAGGACCTGGCCAAGTGAGATTGAAGTTGGAGGATTAAAATTGCTCATTAAAAAAACTTGAATTTATTGATGATCGAGAGTGAGTTCAATGACCTGATTCCCAACCGAGAACCGGGCGGTTCGTTCCCCAACTTCAATCAGTTGGAAATTATTCCCACTTTTCGCGTCTCCCCATTTTTGTCCGACACGAAGAGTTTTTCCGTTGACGATCGCGAAGGTTCGATCCAGTGTCGCTTGTAAGACGAAGGTCGTTTGGATTGCAACAGGCGTGCTCGAAGCCGATGCAGTTGCATCGACGGCAGGCTTCAGGTCAGCAGGGGAAGTGAATGGACTTCGAGCAGGGATTGCAGCGAGGTTCCAATGTGGTATCGCTTGCATAAAAATTTCTGGGATAACAATCGCAGCAGGTTCTGGCAGTTTTGTAGTCGCAGGTGCTGGTCGAGCAACTGCAGCAGCAGCCGACTTCGGTGCGAGGATCAACTTCCCACCGAAGATACCGATAGCGATCAATGCTGATGTCAACAAGATCGCGAGTTGACGGGGCGAAGTTCCCAGTCGAGCCGCGAATGCACTCCAACGATTTGCAAAGGTCATTCTGGTTTGCCCTCTGAAGCGTGGAAGTATTCGTCGATCCCGACGGTCGCTTGCACTTGCAGGCCTTCTCGGTGAATGTCGATTGAACGTACACGAGTCATGCCTGATTCTTGCTCTGCTTTTCGGACAGTATTGAACACGGCATCAAACGATCCGGTCATTTGCATTTCAACGTTACGACGATCAAGTGCAAGACCAGCAGGGCGCACGCTCATCACTTCTCGTTCTCCAATACGAATCGATTGATCAAGAACATCTGTCCCATCGATTGGTCGAGTCATAGCCAAAACAAGTTTGCTGTCGTTGGAGTCTGTTCGAATAGAGTGGCCACTTTCCTCGCGGCGGGATTGCAAGGATTTGACTTCCATTTGAAGGCGTTCAAATTCATCCCGTTGCGTCAGAAATTCATCAGTTGCCTTCGATACATTTTTACTGTCCGCACGCATGACTCCCGCATCCCGAAAATTCGGAATTGCAAAGAAACCGACGATGGTTGCACTGATGGTGGTCGGAAGAATCGCCCATGCCCAGAACGAGGAGATCTTCATCGTGTCGACCCTCCGCGAGCAATCTGAGTTTGCGCTGATGCGATGTCGTTTCCGGAGTGATTCGGCTTTCGTGCTTCAGTTTCTCTTGAAGCTGGGTCGATACGTGCACGCATCACGAACTGCTGCTCTGATCCGCCACCAGACTTTGGCGCAGCACGTTGCTCGAGCACCGTGACTGCTACGAATGGAGCAGTCTTACGAATTTCAGTGGCGAATTCTTGGACAGCTTGTGCGTTGGGTGCAATTCCATTCATCATCACAACATAAATCGGTCGATTTGCGACTGGAGTTTTCATTGACTTTTGCTCTTCCAATGAAACTTTCATTGATTCGAGCCAGCTTCCATCTGGCAAGAGATGTGAAATCGCAGAGATGATTGTGCTCGTGCTTATAGGTGATCGCAGCATCGCATCCACGGCGATTTCACTGCGGAGGCGTGTTCGCTCTTGGGCAGAGAGTTCGACAAGTTTGTCAATCTTGTTTGATTTTTCTCTCAGAGCGACAATCACTTCGTGCTGGGCTTTTGCTTGGCGCAATTCGACGAATGAGTTGACGACTACGCCAGTTGCAACTGTGAGCGCAAGTATTGATCCCAATTTCACGAGTCGAAATTGAGCGCGGCGACGAAAAATTTCGCGCGCATCATCCGGTAGAAGATCAACAAAGAAATCAATCATGCGACCCTTCGTTTTTTATTGACTTCAGTTACGGTTGTTTGTGGCAGTGCCATTGCGAAAAGGGAAGTCCATGCAGAGAGCGGCCCGTTTGGTCGCTTGACCTTTGACCAGTCCGCAGAATTCTCAATATTTATGAGGCGCGTTTCTGTACCACACACAGTACGAATTGCAGAAGCAACGCCAGGCTCCTCTGCGAGCGCTCCACTGAGTGTCACGAACTCTGGCCACGAACCCACGGCGCGTCGTTCGATATGACGCAAGCATTGCAAAATCTCTTCAGCCATTTGGCGCCAACGCCACGCTTGCGATTCATCTTCTTCGCCAGCAACTGGAATTGCTCCAAGATTTAAGTTCGAACTGGACTCCCAGCTGAATGATCGATGAAAAATGAGTCCACTATTGTTCAGCAGTGCGAGAGTCGCTTGATCAGATTCCAGATGCAGAAATGCAAAGTTTGGAATATTGGTGGTCGTCTTGATTTGATTCCATGCAAGTCGCATCGCAGCAAGTGCGCCAAGTTCTGCTTTACAAGGTTCAAGTCCGGCTTCAGTCAGTAGTGCAGCCGTTCGGTTGACAGTATTGCGTAAAGTTGCAACTACAAGCACTTCGGATGGTGCGCCGCCAAGCGTTCCCGCACGAATGGGCAGATGTCCCGCAACGACTTCCGTTCGATCGACACCAAGTCGATCGACCGCAGTCCAAGAGACACTTTCTTTCATTTCACTATTTGCAAGGGCAGGGATTTCGATGGATTCTGTCAAGATCGATTTCGCAGGCAGTAATAGCCCGCACGAACGTCCAGAAAATCCACCTGCGCGGAGTGCTTCTTTGATTCGTCGAATCGTTGTTTCGTCGCTGCCAGCCTGTTGGGAATTCACTCCCACAGCCGGCAACATCGCAATCCCCTGAACAACGGGATTCATTGCGTTTCCGCCCAGTTGTAGCAGTCGTAGAGCATTTGCCCCGCATTCGACCGCAATCACATTGCGCTGGTTTGGAGACTGAAAGGGATTAAACATGGGGGACTTTGCCTTTCCTGCAGTGATTCACTCAACCCATTCAACTCACATAATTAAAGTGCGCGCCGCGGATAGAACTCTCTACCCGCGGCGCGCTTCTCTACTTGATCAGACTCCCGCCGCTCAGGGGTCCGAATGATTGCTAAACAATTCGATTAAGGAGTTGGGATGACTTTGCCTGCAGCAAAGGTCCAACTTGCAGCACCATCTGCTGTCAGTTGATTCGAAACATCAGAATCCGTGCAATATCCTGCAGCCACAAGCTTCGCGAAACTTGCTGCTGCGATGGCGCCGTCAGTTGTACTGATGGCTGTTCCGCCACCTGGCAAGAATTGGTTATACCGAGTGATCATGGTCAGGATCTGACTTCCGCGGGCATCAGCCGCTTCAGAGTTCGCATCCGTCAAAGCACTCGTGACCGATGGCACAACCAGTGCCGCTAGGACGCCGAGAATTACGACGACGATGAGAATTTCAATCAGTGTGAATCCGCGCTTGATGTTACGTGCAATCATTTCAAACCTCCTGAGGTTCAGGCGTTCGTGCAAGCACGACACGCTTCGGTGTAGAGCAGGACGGCGACATTCGCTGTCCAACAAACAAACTGTCGGATTCATTTTGGTGGGGAACAAATTAACTTGATGATTTTTTAAAGATTTTTGTCCCCGATGTTTTTATCTGCTATTTGGCTTTAATAATTAGGTTATTCCCTTGCAAATTCGCATCTGAATCTGAATATAGAAGTGTGAAGATGATGTTGAAACGAGCCGAGGGTATGGGAATGCGACGCGCTATGACTCTCATTGAATGCATGGTGGCTCTGGTCATCCTTACTCTTTCTGCAAGCATTATGGTGATGGCAGTGCAAGGTGGACTGGCTGCGCAGGAAGAAGCTCTTTCCATGACACTCGCAGGAACTGCGGCTGAGTCGCGCATTGCTGAATATCTCTCAAGGTCATACCCCACGATTGCAGTCGCAGATATCACTGAGGCACCAGGAGCGATCAAAACGCCTACTGGTGAGTTCTTCAGTTATTCCTATAACAAGATGTCGCGTCGAACCATCGTTACATCTGCAAATCTCACAGTGCCTGATTTCCCTGGTCTGATTGTGCAGGGTTATTTGTTTGATGTGACTGTTTCTGATTCGTGGCAAGGGCAAGATCGCAAGCTTGTCTCTTTGCAGCGATTTCGTCCGTGGACAACCGAAGAAGAAGGCGCCGTCACGCCATGAAAAGAAAACTCCGCGCATTCACACTCATTGAGATCATGATCGCAACGGTTGTGACAACGATGATTGCTGGAACTGTGGTGGCACTCATTCAAGGATTTGTCTCTGCACTCTCAATTCAGGATCTGCGCAGCGAAGCGATCGTGCGCAGCGCAGGCGTTCAGTCGCATCTGGGATTACTTTCGTTGAAGACGCGCATGTCTTTGGCGCTCAGTCCACAGCGCGTATTGCTTTGGCTTCCTGCGGAAACGCTTTTAACTTCCGGCAGCGGCAGCGATGCAGCATTCGATCGTATTGATCTCGCAGAAGATGAATTGCATTGGCTTGAGTTTGTCCAAGAAGAAGATGCGACTTGGACGCTGATCGAATGGACTGTAAAAAACAATATGGTCGAAGCAACGGAATCAGCTGTTTTTACTGTTGATGGTTCATTTTGGGATGACCTGTTTCTTCAACTCAACGAAGCAGGGAAATTGCGCCGTTCACCGATTGCTTCAGGTCTTGCGGGACCAGAACTTGCCACGGGAACAATGAAACGTCCTCGATTCGTCTGGCAAACGAGTGATTGTTGTCAAAATCGTTCAGTGGGAGTGGAGTTTGCATTCGTCGCGCTCATGGGCGATGAAAAATTGCAGGCCGATGTGCGCCTTGAAAGCGCTATTGCGTTCTTTGATCGGCACCCAATTTGTTCGGAGTCTGGATCATGAAACAATTTTATGTGCTCGGATTTTCAAGTCGTGCCCGTTCGAAATCTCGCAGCCATCGTGGTGTCGCGCTCTTGATGGCGCTCTTTGCACTCGGAGTGGCTGCAACAGCAGGAACATCATTCGTCAAATCCCGTGATCACAGTGTGATGGTTGGTCGCAGTATGGGTGAAGCTGCGCGTGCGCGCTTGGCTGCCGCAGAAGGACTGGCGATTTCTCGCGAAGTTCTCGCAAATATTTTCCAGCAGCCGGATGTCACCCTCGCAACGCAGTGGCGGGCGCAACTTGCGGATGGTGTTCTGTTGACGAATTATCAAATCAACGGTGCAACATTAAATGTCACAGTTGCTGATTTGACGACAGGGGCAGCACCAACGATCAGTACAACTGAATTTCAAGCGACAATCACCGTGACCGTAGGTGAAACGAGTTATCAAATGAGTGCGCAGATGAGTCTGCAAAGTCTTGTCAAGGGCCAGTATGCGATCTTTGCAAACAAACTCTTCCGCATGGAAGGGACCAACTTTGTCGGTCGCTGGGAAAAAGCGCCGAAAAGCTCGCTGAAATACCCAATAAATGTTGGAACACAGGCGATGAAGTCTTGGTTCAGTAATGAAGGCGTTTACTTTGGCACTGACGCATACTTTGAAGATCAAGCAGTCGCAATTCCAGGCACATACAACACATTCGCTCTCGCATTGGCGGCGAAGCCAACAGAATTTGTTCGCGCTTCGCGCGCTGGATATGCCGGCGTAAGAGTGAACAATGAAGATGTGATCTATCACTACCTTGGCGGCAAGACTTCTCTTGCTGCATCATGGGAAATTGCAAGCGATTCATTTGCCACAAAACAGGCATATCTCTATTTCCCATCGAATGCAGAAAGCGTGACTGTCACTGGAGGAAGTGCCGAAGAAGTCGAACAGGTTCGATTGTCGGCTGGTCAATCGATTGTGATGCCTACTCCTCCATCAGAACCGTCATTCATTCCTGGAACGACATTCACCGGCAATAAAACGTATAGCGGCGTCACCGTCACGCTGAATCCGATTCGCGTGCGATGCAATGAATTCTTCGGAATCCCAATTGCTGGCGGCGATCTCATCGTCTCGAATAACTCTGTCATCACGCTGAACAGCGGTATTTATCGCGTGGATGACAAATTCACCTTGTCCAACAGTCGTCTGATCATAAATGGCAATGTGAAAATTGTGATGAAGGCCAGGCAGTGGTTTGATCTCGATGCAAAAAGTTTCTCGATGACAAACTCTGCGATCGAATTGAAAGCGAATTCGCAGTTGCTTCTTTTCGTTGCATACGATTTGGTCACAACAGGATCGTGGATTGGAAGCGATTACACATGCACTTCAGACCCGAGTGCCACGAACAAACTTGGTGACCCTCACCGCAAAAAGTGGCTCAATCAGTGGGTCGCGACGGTGTGTGATCCTGTTGCTCCAGAAGAGCCGAAGTACATCGAGCCTTGGAGAATTCGCATCTATCCAGACCCTGCATTTCTTTCTTCGATCTTCATCTGGGATTTCTATAACAGTTCGATTGTCGGATCTATCTACATGCCAACCAATCCTGTGATTCTGCGTGGAAACACGGAGATCTATGGTCGCATTGCGGCGAATCACGTCATCTTGCGCGATGAGGCGAGTTTCTTTTATGACCACGCTCTTGATGACATCACTGGAATCACCGAAGGGGCGCCGCCTCCACGCGGTGGCACGGCACAAATTCCAACTCGCATTCAGATCAATTTCTAAGTCAAACAATTTTCAGCCAACAGTTCTCATTTAAGGAGGGGACAACCATGCGTCGAGCCTTCACACTCATCGAACTCATCATCACGACGATCATCATCGCGGTGATCGTCTCGCTTGCATTACCAATGTTCTCGGACCAGAGCGGAGGACGACTCTCCGCAGCACAACATCGGTTATGGGCGGATATTCAATATGCGCAGGCCTGGACAATTGCAAATCCATCAACCCCCGCGAAGATCAAATTCCTTTCTGACGGTTACACGATCGAAGGACCGCCAGACGCAGGAACAGTACGGTTCAATAAAAATAGTTTTTCTGAAGCATCAGGGGTACTTGTTACTGTGACGGATGTTCCAGTCGATGGAATTCCCTTCAATCATTCTGGCGCGTTGAATATCGGACTCGATGCAGCTGAACCGCGAATTCACCTTTCAGCTGGCATTGGTCAGGAGTCCATCGATCTCGTTTTGCAACCCACATCTGGACAAATTCGGGTGGAAAAAGCTATCGGGTTGCCATAAATGAGCCGAAGTGTATTACTCAGCACCGTTCACTTGGTGCAGGCGGTATCACGCACTTTGGATATTTATCAACAAAAAAGCCCCGTGTATCAGACTCGAGTGCGATCACAATCGCACTGTGCAGCTTTCTCTGCGTGCGTTGCGAGCGCGTTCGTGCAGGTTGCAATTGCGGCGGCATCAAGTTCGCCACAGAATTCAATCCCACCTTTTCCTCCTGGTGGATTCGCGCCAGTCACTTCGGGTTCGCAGGGAAATGCTTCCGCATCAGCAACCGTTGTGCCTGCATCAGCTCCTGCGAAAACTTCTGCGCCTGCCCCTGCGACAACTCCTGCATCAACTCCTGCGCCTGCCCCTCCGGCAACAGTTGATCTCAGCCCTCCTCCGATTCTTGAAGTTTCAACACACGGGACCATCACACTCTCTGCTCAGAATGTTGCGGTCGATGCACTGCTCGAACTTCTTTCTGTTCGCAGTAAGCAAAACATTGTTGCCAGCGACAAAGTGGAAGGAAGCGTTTCGGTCAATCTGTATGACGTTCCTTTCAACGAAGCGCTTGAAGCGATTCTCTCGGTCAACGGTCTGATTTCAGTTCGTCAGGGATCGTTTATTTTCGTTTATACACAAGGAGAATTTGAGGCGCTGGAAAAAGCGAGGCGCCAACTTGGCACGCAAGTATTTGTGTTGCAATTCTTGAATGCGAGCGATGCAGAATCGTTCATCAAGCCGATTCTTTCACAGGATGGAAAAATGGCTTCGCGTGGGACTGTTGTCGCAGGATTTACGCCAACTTTGGAAAATGGCGGCGCAGATGATTACGCATTCACCGCTCGAATCGTGGTCACGGATTACGCTTCGAATTTGGCGGAAGTGGCTCGTGTTCTGAAAGAGATTGATAGCGCGCCGCAACAGGTTCGCGTCGAAGCGACAGTGGTCTCCGCCAACATCGATGAAAATAATGCATATGGTTTGGATATCGCCGCAATCGGCAATCTGAACTTTGACAATTTAGTGTCGAAGGCAATTCCGCCACTTGGAGTGCCAGATGCGCTTCAGACTGGATTGACAACTGACAAAAAACCTTTCACTCCCTATCCCAATTCCGCGCAAGCAGCGGCGGTCACCAATCAAGTTGCACTGCCCAATGCGCCACCTGCAAACATCAAGATGGGGTTTGTCTCTGATGACGTTTCTGTCTTTTTGACAGTGCTCGATGATGTGACCGACCTCACTGTGCTCGCTCGTCCAGCGGTGACATGCTTGAATCGCCAGCGTGCGGCAGTGATGATCGGAGAAAGAGTCGCATATCTCACGACCACGCAGAACCAGACCAGCACGACGCAAACGGTCGAATATCTCGATACAGGAATCAAGCTGACTTTTCGGCCGTTCATAACGGATGACGGCATGATCCGAATGGAAATGTCTCCAAGTATTTCTGATTTCACACTTCGTAAAATTGGCGTGCCAGGTGGTGGTGAGACGACGGTTCCCGACTCTACAACTCAGGAATTGCATACAAATGTTCGTGTTCGCAGCGGGCAAACAGTTGTGCTCGGTGGGCTCTTCAGCGACAAAATTACCTCGCAACGCCGTCAAGTTCCTTTCTTAAGTGACATCCCACTTTTCGGTGGGGCGATCACTGGACAAGCTGATCGCGTTCAGCGCAAAGAAATTATTTTCTTGGTGACGCCGACGGTGATTGAAGATCAAAAGCTCTACGAAGAAGGTAAAGACTCGCTCGAAATTGTTGAGAATGTTCGCGTCGGTGCGCGTGCTGGGCTCTTGCCATTTTCGCGCGAGCAAGTCACTGCGAATTATCAGCAGGACGCATTTACTGCGTACAACAATGGCGATCTCACCAAGGCGCTTTATTACTCCAACGCGGCACTTCGCATGAAGCCAATTTCGCCAGCAATGCAGCAATTGCGCGAGCGGGTTATTTCGATGCCAGGTTCTGATTATCAAGATCAAATTGATCAGACACTGATCGAGCGCCGAACGTTCTCGCCCAGTACTCCCAGTGAAACGCCCAATGTGAAGCCAAGCGTGACTCCAGCGCCAGTTGCGCAAGAGCCAAGTACGCCAGCAGTTTCTGCACCAGTCGCACCAGAGCCCGCACCATGAACCAATCAACTTCGTACCCAAATCGTCTCATTTCCGCAGGGTCCTCTTTCATGTCGTGTGCGCTCTTGGCATCTGTCGTGTTTGGGTGCGGTGGCCCAACAAAGACGGGCATCGAAGCACGCAAAGTTGCAAGCGATCGTTTCAATCGAGTCGGCGGAGCAGTCGCATCTGATCAAGCTGCGCAAGCACTCGATGCTGGGCAATTCAAAGATGCATTGACGCAAATTGATCGGGTTGTTGTTGCATTTCCCACGGATCCCAAAGCCCGTCTTCTGCGTGGCCGAATCGTCCTTGAAATGGGAAGACTTGAATTGGCCATGACTGAATTCAAGAATGCTGCAGAGCTTGATCCATCATGCGCTGAATGCATGTATTACCAAGGCATCGTCTCCCAGCGATGGGGTCGCGACGAAGAAGCGCTGAAAGAATATGCAACTGCTCTCACCATCGAACCAACAAGCACTCATTATCTTCTCGCCCAAGCGGAGACATTGCTTGTGCTCGGCCGAACAAATGAGGCGAAGACACTGATCGACGATACATCGTGTCACTTCGAATTCAGTTCTGCGCTTGCTCATCTGCGCAGCGAGATAGCAGCATCGGAAGACGATCATGCGCAAGCGCTTAACTTTATGGAATTGGCAGTCACGCTTGCGCCGAACCCGTTGGATTATCAAGAAGATTTGGCTCTCGTCGCATTCCACGCGAAAGAATGGGATCGTTGCCTCACAGCTCTCGCCACTTTGCCTGCGAAGTCAATGGACCGAGAAGACATGGCTCGCATTCGCGCACGCTGTCTTGCGATGACTGGTCGTGCGCTTGAAGCTCGAGACTTGTTGGTCGCCTTCGAAAGTTCGAATGCGAGCAAGCAAGATGGAATCACGCTCGAGCACGATTTGGCTTTGGGATACATCGCTTGGATGGTCGGGGATATCGAGCGCGTTGATTCGTGTGCTCGCCGTTTGATGGGCCGAAATCCGAAAGTCTCCGATGGTTATTTGTTGAAGGGAATGGTCTTGGAGCGACAAGGCGACTTTACGAACGCAGTGAAATTGCTGACGAAAGCTTCAGAATTGGCTCCAAATCGGCGATTGCCACGAGAACTCCTTCTGCGTGCCGAGGCGGCTGAGATCGCTCTTGGAGGAGTTGTTGTGGTCGGTATGGCTCGCTGATTTAAAAAAATTAATTTTCATTTGCTTCCACAGCAAATCGGGATATCTTTCTGCATAAGGAGATTCGAATGCTGACTCATATATCTATTGTTGCTGCCTTAGCGGTTGTTCCTTGCGCACTTGTTTCCTCGGCTTTTGGGCAGGCTCCAATTGTCGACGGAACTTTGGACGCTATCTATGTTCCTGCGAATAATCTTGTGACTCAATCCTTGACAACAGGATTCGGCAATTCCACTCTCGGACTTGTTGATGTGGCCGATGGATCTGAACTTGACGGACTGCACGCTGTTGTGAACGGCGGAGTTCTCTATCTTTTCTTTGGCGGCAATCTAGAAAGCAATTTCAATAAAATGGAAGTGTTTATTGATTGCCGATCAGGTGGTCAGAACCGACTGCCTGGAAACAATCCAGATATCGACTTTAACGCTCTGAACAGAATGGGTGATGATGGCTCTGGAAATGGTTTGACTTTCGACACATGCTTTTCGGCGGATTTTTATCTCACGACGACTTGTGGCGGGACGCCTGTTGCTCTCTACGCAGCTATCGCACAGCTTTTGACTGAAGGCGGTGGAATAGGCGCATATATCGGCACGGGAACTCCTGGTTCAGTGCCGATTGACAATGTGAAGTTTGGAGTCAAAGTCGCAATTAATAATTCAAATATCGCAGGCGTCGGTGGAGATGGTGGCAAAGCAAGTGGCGTCGGTGTCACCACAGGTATCGAGATGTCGATCCCACTGATTTTGCTTGGTTATGACGCAACGACTCAGAAGAACATCAAGATTTGTGCTGCGATCAATGGCGGAGGTCACGATTATCTATCGAACCAGTTCCTCGCGCCTCTTGCACCGATGGGCAATCTTGGCGAGCCTCGCAGCGTGAATCTCTCGACCATTGAAGGAAATCAATACGCGGTTCTCGTGGTCGATGCAAACGAGTCAGATTGCCCAGTCGTTCCACCGGCGTGTCCCCCAGACTTCAATGGTGATCTAGTGATCGACGGTTCAGATCTCACGTCACTTCTCAGCGGTTGGGGAACAGCTGCAGGCGATACGAACGGAGATCAAACGACGGATGGTTCCGATCTCACCACGTTGCTCAGCGCATGGGGTCCTTGCGTCTAAAAAAACGCTAGACTTTCATAGTCGATGTACGGATGCATTGAACGCGCAACTCACGAGGAGATGTATCTATATGGTTAAATTTGTGACAAGGAATGTCAAAAAATCGGTGGGGATTTTTTTCAGTTTGATCGCAATCGTCGGCGTGATTGGGTGTAAATCCCAAAGCCCAATGCTTGATCACATCACAGAGGGAACTGAGGCATTTCAAAGCGTGCAGACTTCTGGCGCTCCAATACCTCAAGAAGAATTGAAATCGGCCGTTGGCGTTGCGATCTTAAAATGTTTTCAAGCGGGGGTTGTCTTCGGTTGGATGGGAGGCAATGGTGTTGCCGTTAAAAAACTTCCAAGCGGTTGGTCTGCGCCGATTGCAATCGGCGTTGTCAAAGGAGATTTTGGTGCGCTCATCGGTGCGCAGCACCTCGACATTGTGATGGTGTTCAATGATGCCACAGCCTTTGATAAATTCATCGAAAGTGGAAGTTATTTTTATGCAGGCGCTCAAGGAACAGCCGCGACGACCACTGCCACAAACCAAGCGAGCGGGCCGCCAGTCAAGTCCTATGCCCACGCGGCGGGCCTTTATGGTGGCGCTTCCATTGGCGGTCTTGGCATCCTCATCAAAGAAAAAACCAATGAAGCGGCGTATGGGGTGGATGCGACCCCTGTGGACATCCTCAATGGAAAGTTTCCTCAGCCTCCAGGTGGGATCGAACTTTCGAAAAAACTCGACTCTGCTCGTTAAGTTTTGAAAATTATCGACTTCGGAATTTCACAAAAATTCACAACAAAATAGGTGTTTACTGTCTTTTGGGGATATTCTTCACCCACGATGGGCATTCCTGCTTTTATTCCCTCGTTGATTGTGGCACTGTTCGCTACGTCGACAACATTCGCAGCCATTTCGACGCGCCCCGGTATCGGCGCAATTCCGTATGCCTCGGGAACTCTCATCGGAACAACTTTTCGAACATTCGCTCCCAACGCAACTGGAGTGTCAGTCGCGGGAACATTCAACTTTTGGAATGCAACTTCTCTGCCGCTCTTTGCCGAAGGAAACGGATATTGGTCCGTCGATGTTGCCAATGTGCAAGCTGGAGCGCAGTACAAGTTTGTGGTGCAAAATGCAACGCAGACACTTTGGCGAAACGATCCGCGCGCGAGAGATCTTGTCTCATCGATTGGAAATTCTGTTGTCTATAACGCAAACTCTTATGTATGGCAGACGACAAATTTCAATATGCCTTCGTGGGACAAGATCGTCTTGTACGAAATGCATGTTGGAACATTCGGCATCGCTGCTCTCGGTGCGACGCCTGCAAACTTCGACGAATGCTCTGCAAAGCTGGATCATCTTGTCGAACTTGGCGTGAACATGATCGCGCTGATGCCGATCAGCGAATTTCCTGGAGATCGTTCGTGGGGATACAACAATTCATATCCATACTCTGTCGAAAGTGCGTATGGCACACCGGATGATCTGAAGGAATTCGTCGATCGTGCGCATGCACGAGGAATCGGCGTGACCGCTGATGTTGTGTACAACCACCTTGGCCCAAGCGATCTGGATATGTGGCAGTTTGATGGTTGGTCTCAGAATGGTTTGGGCGGCGTCTTTTTCTATAACGATTTTCGAGCGGTGACCCCGTGGGGAGATACCCGTCCAGACTTTGGTCGCAGTGAAGTACGGACATTCCTGCGGGAGAACGCCATGATGTGGCTGAACGAATTTCGTATGGATGGATTGCGAGTTGACGGAACGAAGTTCATCCGCAGAACAGCTCAGAATGGCGTTGACATTCCAGATGGCTGGTCAATTCTTCAGGTGATCAATAACGATATCGATGCGGTTGCTCCTGGAAAGTTTGTGGTTGCTGAAGATATGGATCTCGAGCCATACATCACCAAGACGACAGGAGCAGGGGGCGCTGGCTTCGACAGTCAATGGGATGCTGGTTTCTATCCCAAGATTCGCGGCGCGATCATCACGCCAAACGATAGCGACCGTGATATGTATTCCGTGCGTGATGCGATTTCGTTTTCATACAACGGATCGATGCAGCAGCGAATCATTTATACCGAAAGCCATGATGAAGTTGCCAATGGCAAGCAGCGAGTGCCAGAGGAGATTTCTCCAGGCAACGCCGGCTCGTATTTCGCGCGAAAGCGTTCAACGCTTGGCGCCATTGTCGCGATGACTGCGCCAGGAGTGCCAATGCTTTTTCAAGGTCAGGAGTTTCTTGAAGATGAATTCTTCACAGACGCTGTCGCGCTCGATTGGTCCCGCAAGACGACATACTCTGGAATCTTCAAGCTCTATCAGGATCTCATCAAGCTTCGCAAGAATGCTTCGGGATCAACGCGTGGACTTTCTGGTTTCAGCACAAATGTTTTTCATGTGAATAACACCGATAAAATGGTCGCTTTTCATCGTTGGCAGCAGGGCGGCGATCTGGATGACACAATCGTCGTGGTCAATTTTTCCGCGACAGCAAAGTCCAATTATCGCATCGGAATGCCACGAAGTGGTCTGTGGAATTGCAGATTCAACAGCGATTGGACAGGTTATAGCGCTGACTATTCCAACACGCTTTGTCTCTCGACGTCGACTTCACCTGTTGCGTGGGATGGTCTGGCACAGAGTGCGCTTGTTTCGGTTGGTCCTTATTCAGCGATTATTTTTTCGCAAGGGAATGTTTTCCGGCCACAAGATCTCAATCAAGATGGAATGGTGAACGCAGCCGATCTGACTGTGCTCTTGTCCGCATGGGGAACTCTTGGAGGGATCGCAGATATCGATAGCAATGGAATCGTCGGTGGCGGTGACCTGGCAAGTATGCTCAGTTCCTGGGGGACGTGACCGCCGAGCCATCTGCGCGAAACATGTGCGCAAATTGCATTTGAAATTCCAGAGTGATCGCATCGCCTTCACAAATTGCCGCGAGTGTGTCTGTTGAAGTTCGCGAGATCACACGCATTCCATTGACTACTGCGACGATGTCTGCAAGAGGTCCATATCGTTCGATCGTGACAACGTGACCAGTCAGGCAGCAGGAATTTTTATTTTCTCCAGCGGGAAGAATTCTCAGGCGATCAGGACGAATTCCAAGCGTGACTGTGTCATGGCCAAGGGCTGAAAGTTCGCCAGCAACCCATCGCTTGCAAAGCGAAAAAACGCTTTCTTTCCAGTGAAAAGTGAAGTCTCCAGTGCTGTCCCTTGCAATACGTCCTTCAAACATATTCATCGGTGGAGTCCCAATAAAACCAGCGACGAAACGATTCGCTGGGCTGCCATAAATTTCGGCAGGCGATCCAATCTGTTGCACGACGCCATCTTTCATCACCACCATTCGATCAGCGAGGCTCATCGCTTCTTCTTGATCGTGCGTGACATAGACCATCGTGGCGCGCAGACTGCGGTGCAAGATTCGCAGTTCGGTTCGCATCTCGCCGCGCAGTAGCGCATCGAGATTTGAGAGAGGCTCATCGAAGAGAAAGACAGCGGGATCTCGCACGAGTGCGCGTCCAACTGCGACACGCTGCCTTTGACCGCCGGACAGTTCGCGCGGCGGACGATGAAGGAGTTGTTCGATACCGAGCGTGCGCGCAGCAGCATCGACTCGTGCGGTGATCGCAAGGCGCTCGGCGTGACGCTGTGTGCGATAAGTGGAATCCCAAATGCCGCGCCAGCGACTTTTAAAAGTGCGGCGACGTTCAAGTCCAAAGGAAAGATTCTGTCGAACATTCAGATGTGGATAGAGCGCATAGTTCTGAAAGACCATCGCAATGTTTCGGTCCTTGGGTGGCACATCATTCACGATGCGGTTGCCGATGGAGATCGTTCCCCCAGAAAGATCCTCCAACCCAGCGATCATTCGTAAAGTTGTGCTCTTACCGCATCCCGAAGGACCGACGAGGACGATAAATTCGCCGTCGGAGATCGATAAATCGACTGAATCAACAGCTCGAACCGTTGTGCCATAAATCTTCGATACCGCTTTCAATTCAACTGTTGCCATGGAAGTAGTGAGGTTACCTATCGGGCGAGATGAGGTACAACATCACTTCCATGAAACAGTTGACCCACATGATTTATCCAATCACAATCAATCTTCTTGCCTTTGTTCTTTGTGTTCAATCGCAAACTTCCAATGCGCAGTCGCCAACCACCGCGCCGCCAACCACCGTGCCGCCAGCGGAAGTCGTCGCGCCTGACGGTCCGATGGAAGCAGTGCCGCCGACATCAAAGTGTCCACGCGATCGCAAGCTGTCAACAACATTGCGTTATGCAATTCTGCCGCTCATAGGCGAGATTGGTGACGCCACTATTACAGAAGCGCTTGAAGTATTCATTAAAAGTTCGCCAGCATCGCGACGCGTGAATGCGCTTGTGATTCAATTTGATGTCACTGGTGGAACGCAGGCAGATACTGCCATTCTTGTGGATCAAATCATAAGAATTCGAAAGATAATGCCTGTCATCGGCGTGTTTGGTTCTGCGCAAGGCCCTGGCGCTGTTTTGCCTGTGTTCTGCGATTATTTGATGGTTCTCAACCCATCAGCAGATGAGATCGTTATGGACTGGGCGCCTGGAACGGATCTGCTCGAAGCGAATATCTCAGATCAGATTCGTGCAAATCTTTCCTTGATTACATCACGCGCATCGGATCGTCCATATTTGAAGTCTGTATTGAAAGGTCTCCTCGATCCAACAGTAGATCTTTTTCTGTGGCGGGGAAGTGATGGTTGTCCAGAAGCCGGCGAAAGTGCGCCTTCAGGTGTCGAGTCAGTTCAATTGAGTAGCGGAAAAGATTCGGTCACTGGAATGACTGGAGCGCAAATGGTGACTGCAGGGATTGCTTGCAGCGTGACAGGTGGCCTTGATCAAATCGGAGCGGCACTCGGTGTCAAGAGTTGGCAGGTCCAAGTTGGTGTAGGCGAGAAAATCGTGCAAGAGATTCAAGCTTCGAAGCGCAAGGATTTAGACAAGTGGCATTTCACACTCAAAGATGGATTCACTGCAATCAAGGCTGCGCGAAATTTGACTGGCGCAATGATCGAAGCAGAAGCAATCGCTCGTGAAGCGGATCCGCGTCGCCAGCAATTTCAGAGTTCGTATTCGCGGCGTTGGGGCAGAGGTGGTTGGGGATCAAGTTCTGGAGGCACGTTTTCATGGCGGAAGCATTCCGACACTGCGATCGACGCATGGACCTTGGTCTTGCAGTTGTATCGGCAGGCGAGTGACGCAACTTCCTATGCGAAGAAGATGGTGAGTGAACTTCAAGCAAATCCATTGACTATAAGCAATTCAGATCACAAGTCGGATTTCAATGCATTGAAAGCAGAGGTCGATGCGCTGATGTCTCAAAGCGGAATATTGACCGTGAAGGGACAGAACGCCGAAAATGCTGTGCAATGGCTGCGAGCAAATTACAACCAGCCGGTTCGATCGCAATAATTCGTTTGGCGAGATCGTGCGTGTCTGGCGCGGGATTGTTTGCGCTATCCCTTGACTGCGCCGCGAGCGAGTCCTTCGATAAAGTGACGCTGTGATGCGCTAAAGAGCAGGATGCACGGGATCATTGTGACGAGACTTGCCGCCATCAATAGGTGCACGTCCTCGAGTCCGCCATATTGATTTCGAAATGAATTGAGCGCAACGGCAAGCGTCGCTTGCTCGTCGGAGTGCAGATAGATCAGCGGACCCATAAAGTCATTCCAGACATAGATGAAGGTGAAGACCGCGCAAATCGCAGTGACAGGACGGCAGAGTGGCAGAATAATTCGCCACCAGATGCCAAGCAATGTGTATCCATCGACCTTCGCTGCCTCGAGCAAACTCTCGGGGATTTGCGTAATAAATTGGCGGTACATGAAAATGAAGAATGCATTGCCAAAGAATGCCGGCACGATCAAAGGTAGGAGAGAGTCAATCCAGCCAAGATTGCGGAAGAATAAGAAGAGAGGAATGATCGTCACTTGTCCAGGCAACATCATTGTTGAGAGCATCAAAAGAAAAAGTCCGCGACTGCCGCGGAAGCGAATGCGTGCGAATGCGAAACCGACGAGACTGCTTGAAAGCACAGTGCCGATCACCACAAGCACAGTGACGACGATCGAATTCGCAAGTGCGTTGAGAAATCCCTGCCACGGCACCGAACCCATTTCGCTCAGTGCTTGTGGATAGTTGCCCCACTGTGGCGATGGTGGCCAAAGCGAGAGACCGATTCCACCTGCGATTGCAGCACCCGCACGTTCTGGAGTTTCGAGGCTCACGACCAGCATCCACCACAACGGCAGAAGCAATATTGTCGCGCCCGCAAGCAGGATTGCGTACTGGCAGATTTTCCAAAGAGTTCGATTCATGACTTCTGTCCTTCGGTATGCACCCATCGATTGCTCGTGCGTAAAACAATCACTGTGAGTGCAAGCACGACCAACAATAAAATCCATGCCATTGCGCTGGCGTATCCCATTTCATAAAACTCGAATCCTTGGTTATACAAATAGAGAACATAAAATCGCGTGAGATCACCGGGCTCGCCACCAGTCATCACGAATGCTTGGGTGAAAACTTGGAAGCTTGCGATGATCGCCATGATTGCGTTGAAGAGGATGATCGGTGAGAGCATCGGCAGAGTGATCGACCAAAATTGTCTCAATCGTCCAGAGCCATCGATTGATGCAGCTTCATAGAGTTCGATTGGAATCTGCTGAATGCCTGCAAGAAAAACAATCATCGTGCCGCCGACAAACCAGAGGCTCATCAACGCGAATGCTGGCGCTCCCCATATCGCGGCGTCTTGTCCGAACCACTCAGGCGCAGTTAGGCCGAGTGGCGTGAGCAGCGGTTGCAACGCCGCATTCATCAGTCCGCCATCCGAATCAAAGATCCACCGCCAAAGAACCGCGACGCCAACACCAGCGAGCACGCTTGGCAAATACCACGCCGCACGAAAGAGATGGATGCCACGCACACGCGCATTCATCAGCAGAGCCGCGAGCAGCGCGAGGATTTGCCCCGCAGGAACTGCGAGAATTGCGTAATAGGCAGTGACGACAAGACTGGTGCGAAAGCGTTGGTCAAATTGAAAAAGTTGTTGGAAATTCGCAGTGCCTGCAAATTCCGCGGAACTGAGCGGCGAGACTCCTTTCCAGCGGGCGAATGCCAGAGCCAGGCTCATGACAATCGGAAATGCCATAAACAGGGCGAATCCAACAATCCACGGTGATGCGAGAAAATATCCTGCGCGTTCTTCCGATCGCTGATGCGCGGGAAGATTTCCGCGGCGAAGAATCGCAATCCACACGGCGAGTCCTGCAAGTGATGCGAGCAGTACGATCCACCCGAGTGCGATCCATGGCATCGCGGGAAAAGAATCACTTCGAAGCGGGCTTTGTGATTCCACTCGCCAGTCGCGCTCGAAGTTTGTAATCGCTTGTGTCAGCGGAAGATCGCCAGTCTTGAGCCCTTGATCCAGACGCGATCCTAAGAGCGCCTCGAACTGCGGATTTGTGGGCCAATCAACGATGCGCGCATGATCTGCCGCAGTCAGAAAGCCAGCGTCATTCGCAGGTTCTTGATTTGGATCGTTGAACGATTCACTTTTCGCCGCAGCGCGAATTGTTGGTATCGCAAGTCCAAGTCGGGCAAGCGCACGCTGGGTTGATTCGCCAGAGAGAAATCGAACAAGCGACCACGCTTCTTGCGGATGCTTGCTTTGATTTGAGATTGACCACGAGACAGTCAGGACAATATTGCTGTCGACTTTGCCGCGCGGCAAGGGAGCGAAGTCCCACTCAAATCCACCTTGGTCTCTAGGTGCAATCTTGCGATAACTCGGTACGACCCAGCGACCGAATGGTCCAGCAAGTCCGATTTTTCCAGTCAGAAAAACGCTCGATCCACTTGCAATTTTGCTCTTGCCACTTGTCAGCGTATGGCTTTCGTCGTGCCGCCACGAGCGAAGTCGATCCAGTGCATTGAAAACTTCTGGATTGGATGTTGTTGGTTCATCGAATGAACTTCCTTTGACATCAACTCCCTCGGTCATCAGATATGCGCGAATCATCGCAGGCCATGTCACAAATTCTGCACCAGTGCAATCGGGCAGTTTGCCGATCGCACGAGCGTCGGCGATAAATTCATCCCATGTCCAATTCTGCGATGGTGGCGCAAGACCAGCGCGAGCGAAAAGATCTTTGTTCCAATAGAAACCAACGGTGGTGAAGTCTTTTGGAATTCCATAAATCGCACCTTCTCCGCTTTGGATTCCGTCATATTGAAACGCCTTCACAGTCGCGGGATAGAAGTCTTCAAGAATGATTCGATCTCTCACATTCAGCTGCGAGTCACGCTTCAGGAAGTCATCGAGTGGCGCAAGCAATCCAAGTGAAACAAATGCTGGCAATCGCTCCGAACCAACATAGAAAACATCGGGAGGATCTCCAGACGCCATCATCGTTTGCAGCTTTGTATAAAAACTGCCCGCATCGCCAGGATTGATTCTGCGAACGCGAAGCGTGGGGTTTTCGCGTTCGAATTGGCCAAGAGCGTCCTCTACGATTTGATCTTCTTCTTGGCCGCCTTCGCCAGACCAATGCATCACCACGATTTCTGTGCGGTTGTCATCCTTCCAAAATCGTCGCGCTTCTCGCACCGCAACAGTCACGAATGCCCAGATCACAAAGAGTGCAGCCATGACGGCGAGCAGTGTTCGAATCAATCGTGCGCTGGTTTGAAGCATGCAGATGCAAGCATAGTTTCGATGAGTGAATTGGGATCACCGTAGAGGTGTTTCGGCTCTTGATCTATAACATCATCATTATGTTTCAGCGTTGCTATCGCAGCTTTTTTGTCTTCGTTCTTTGCACGCTCTTGATTACAAGTCTGTGCATTGCGTCAATTCTTCAGCAGTCGAAATCGAATCTACCCACTCAGTGGCCCCCGCCTGAAGCAAAGATTACGAGTTCTGTAAATGCCAACCAATTTTCCAAGCCGCCATCTGTCGAAGTGCGACCACTTGGAGATGGAACATTCGAATGTCAATTCAGTTTTCAATCAACAAAGCCCGCGCAGCGAGTCAATCTTGCGGGCGAGTTCAATGGATGGAACACGCAGGCGACAGCGATGTCGCGTGGCGATGACGGTGTGTGGCGTGTCACGGTGCAAATGCCCGCGGGCCAACAGCAATACAAATTCGTCGCGGATGGCGATCAATGGCAGTCGGATCCGCGCAACGATCAAGTCATCAGTGATGGCCAGGGGGGAAACAACAGCGTTATTCGACTTGGCGCACAAGCAAATCTTGGTGCAGTGCGAACGCTGCGTGGTGATGGAAAGATCGAAGGAGGTGGAATTCTCCACGATCCATCGCGTGCATCATTCATACAGCGACTTCCGGATGGGAAATTGCTCTTGCGTGTTCGCACCTTGCGAGATGATGTTGAGGATGTCGAATTCGTATCTGAGGATGGGCGACATGACCGGATGATCGACTCCGGATCGGATGAAATGTTTTCTTGGTGGGAAGTTGCTGTCGCGCCCCCATCTCATCCTATTGCATATACATTTCTATTCTTTGATGGAGCAAGCCGATTGAGTGATGAACGAATATATTCTCTGACGACATCATCCGATGCAATGTTCCGCACGCCTGAATGGGCGAAGGATGCAGTCTGGTATCAGATCATGCTCGAGCGTTTTCGAGACGGCGATACGAAGAATGATCCGCAACCATGTCGGCCTTGGCGCAGCGAGTGGTATGGGGCGAGTCCTTGGGAAGGTCAAAACGGAAATACTTTTTACAAATGGGATGTCTTCTCGCGTCACTATGGTGGAGATCTCGCAGGCCTTCGCGACAAGCTTGGATATCTGAAGGAACTTGGAATCAATGCGATCTATCTAAATCCGATCTTTCAAGCGCCAACCCATCACAAATATAACGCGACAAATTTTGTACATGTCGATGAATCGTTTGGAACACAAGGCGATTATGCCAAAGCCGAAGCGGTCGAAAATCTTCTCGACCCCAAGACATGGACATGGACCCCAACCGATCTGCTCTTTCTTGAGGTGCTCAAAGAGGCAAAAAAGCTTGGAATTCGTGTCATTCTTGATGGCGTCTTCAATCATGTCGGCACGGCGCATCCTGCATTTCGCGATGTGCAAGCGAAGCATGGAGGCAGCGCATACAAAGATTGGTTCAGCATTCGATCTTGGGAGCCATTTGAATATGACGGATGGGCAGGCTTCTTGGAATTGCCAGTCTTTCGCAAGAATGATCAGGGATTTACCAGTGAGGAAGTCAAGCAGCACATCTTCAATGTGACACGCAGATGGATGGATCCAAATGGCGACGGTGATCCTTCGGATGGAATTGATGGTTGGCGACTTGATGTTCCAAATGAAGTGGCGATGCCATTCTGGTTTGAGTGGCGGGAGCTTGTGAAATCGATGAATCCCGATGCATACATCGTGGGTGAAATCTGGAAGCGTGCTGATCAATGGCTTGATGGTCGTTCGTTTGATGCGGTTATGAATTATCCATTCGCAGAGACAATCATTCAGTGGATTCGCGATCGCAACCACAAGATCAATGTGAGCGAAATGGATCGACGGTTGGCGGAATTACGCCGCGCTTATCCAGCAGAGTCGACATATGTTCTTCAGAATCTTGTTGACAGTCATGATACGGACCGACTTGTTTCCAAGATGCGGCATCCAGATTCGCAGTATGACAAGGGCAATCGAGAACAGGAAAACCCCGCATATCTCGGGGGAAAGCCTTCGTCGGAGGAATATCGCAAAGCGCGTTTGATCGCCCTCGTTCAGATGGTCTATGTCGGTGCACCGATGGTTTATTACGGCGACGAGGTTGGCATGTGGGGCGCAGACGATCCAACAAACCGCAAGCCGATGTTGTGGAAAGATCTTGAGCCATACGAAAAGGCCGACGAGAATTTTGTTGATGAGGTCCATCTCGATTGGTATCGCCGCATCATCGCTCTTCGCCAGGCGTATCCTGCGCTCCGTCGAGGTTCGTTCGAAACGGTGCTGAATAATGAAGCGCAGGACACTTGGATTTTTCTTCGCTCTCTGGCAGGCGAAAATATTTTGGTTGCCATCAACGCGTCATCGAATGAAGTGCAGATTGATCTCTCGCAAACTTCTGTTGGAACGCGTTCAGGACATTGGAGCACCATCTTCGGAGGCGAGGGCTCAGCTGTGAGCGACGATGAATTTCCACGCGTCTCTATTCCTGCTCTCTCAGGTCGCGTTTGGATTCTCGAGCCATGACTGGATTGATTAACCCTTTACTGACCAAACGATCGGGCGGAGTGCTTCTGCATCTTTCCAGCCTCGATGGCTCTTGTGCAATCGGAGATCTTGGCCCCAAAGCCCATGAGTTTGCAGCATGGTGTGCGAGCGCAGGATTTTTATGGTGGCAGATGTTACCTGTTGGACCGATTGGTCCTGGAAATTCTCCATATGCCAGCACATCGAGCTTTGCTGGAGAACCGCTCTTTGTATCGCTCGAAGGCCTTGCTGATGACGGATTGCTTACCAAAAAAGATATGCGCGAATCTGTCGTCGCAGCGCGCAAGTTTTCGCGCAGAACAAATCGAGCGGGTTCACATTCGCAAACTGATTATGACGCCGCGCGAATGGCGAAAGAGCCGGCATTTCTGAGAGCATTCGAAAACTTCAGACTTGGGGGCGGATTTCGTAGCGCCTCCTTCCGATCCTTTGAGAAGCGCGAAGCATCTTGGCTGAAAGGTTGGCGCGCATTCACGAATGACGCGAGTGGATATCACGGATTTTTGCAATTCGAATTCGACAAACAGTGGACAGCTTTTCGCAAGACTTGTACGGCGGTGGGAGTGAAATTGTTGGGCGACATTCCGATGTTCGTGACTTTGGAAAGCGCTGATGTGATGGCGAATCCTGAACTCTTCCGGCTGGATCGCAGTGGGCGTCCCGAAGTTCTCACTGGCGTTCCTCCTGATTGCTTCTCGAAAGATGGTCAACTTTGGGGGCATCCGCATTATCGATGGCCTGCCCATCGCGCGCAGACTTTTCGTTGGTGGACGGAGAGAATTGCGGCATCACTGCGAAGATTCGACGGCGTTCGCATTGATCACTTCGTTGGGTTTCATCATGCGTATGAAATTCCCGCGGGAGCGCGCAATGCTCGACGAGGCAAATGGCGTCCGCAAGCGGGAAAGGAATTACTCACGGCGGCAAGTCGTGCTTTGGGCGCACTTCCTCTCGTTGCCGAAGATCTTGGTGCGGTGACTCCAGAAGTGGTTGCGCTGAGAAAATCTTTCAACCTTCCTGGAATGAAAGTTTTGCACCATGCATTTGGCCACGATAATTCTGCAGAACTTCCCCATCATCATGATCGTGATTGCGTGGTCTATCCCGCGACGCATGACAATGACACGACGCGTGGATGGTGGAAATCTCTTCCCGCAACTTCGCGCAAAAGATTCGTTCTTTTTGCGGGATCGACCGCTGCGCGTCAACCAAATGAAGCGATGATTCGCATTGCATTCGAGTCGCCAGCGCAACTCGCCATCATTCCTCTGCAGGACATTCTTGGTTTGGATCGTTCAGCACGAATGAATTTCCCAGGCACCTCCAAAGGAAATTGGGTCTGGCGTTTGGGCACAGATTGGCATGCGCGTCGTGTTCCAAGCGCAAAGACACTGCATGCGCTTGCCGCGTTGACTGGTCGAATTGTTTAACAGCAAGTCGGTGTGGATTTGGTACAAATACTCGACTCATGTCTCGTTCAAAGCGATCTCCATCTATTGGCGTCGACGATCTCGTCGGACACTTACGCGACTTGGCTTCGAACCTTTGGTGGGCATGGAACGAGGAGGGGTGGTCCATCTTTCAGACTTTGGATCCCAACGAATGGCGCGCAACCAATTACTCGCCGCTTGGAACTCTTGAACGCACTTCGCATGCGCGACTCGAAGTACTTGCATGCGATCCGATCTTTGTGAAGCGCGTCTATGACGGTCTTGCTGCACGAGCAGCATATTTGGGAGAGCGTGCGTGGTTTCAGCGCGGCGCTACATCAAAACAAGAAGGTTTTCGCGTCGCATATTTCTGCAGCGAGTATGGCCTTCATGAATCAATCCAACAATATGCGGGCGGACTCGGCATTCTCGCCGGCGATCATCTGAAGAGCGCATCTGATTTGGGCGTGCCTCTCGTAGCAATCGGTTTGGCATATCGACACGGTTATTACATTCAGCAATTGTCTCGCGATGGTTCGACGCAGGTGCTCTATCCAGAGTACGACTTCAATCGATGGGGGCTCGAAGACACGCACCGCACAATCGCATGTCCAATCGGCTCGCGGCTTGTGACGGCGCGCATTTGGCGTATGTGGGTTGGGCGAGTTCCGCTCTATTTGCTCGACACCGATCTGAAAGCGAACGCTCCTGAAGATCGTCGATTGACTGAGGGTTTGTATAAAGGCGAACCGCTGCTTCGATTGCGACAACAAATTCTTCTTGGGGTCGGCGGCGTACTTGCATTGAAAGCACTTGGTGAGCGCGTCAGCGTCTTGCATCTCAATGAAGGTCACGCTGCATTCGCTGCGGTGCAGCGCGCACTTGATATTCACTCGCCTGGCCAACCGATTCAGGATTCCTTTGATGCGGTGCGCCGAGCGACCGTCTTCACAACGCATACGCCAGTCTCCGCAGGTCATGATCGTTACGACCCAGAAATGGTCGTTCAAGAACTCTCCGGCGTGATGGCGCGCAGTGGTTTGACGCCGCTAGAAATTGCAGATCTCGGCCGCATCAAAGCGGGCGATGTGAAAGAGACATTCTGTATGACTGTCTTGGCCCTTCGATTGGCGGAGCGCGTCAACGGAGTCTCGAAACTTCACGGCGAAGTGAGCCGCGAAATGTGGAAAGATTTTTATGGCGTGCCAGCGGCAAAGGTTCCCATTGGCTCGATCACAAATGGCGTTCATGTCAAGACGTGGATCGATCCAGATGCAGAACGATTTTGGAAAGATGAGATTGCGCTTCGTTTGACCAAGCAAGCACCAACTGCTACTGGATGGAAATATGCAGAAGATGTTTCCCCCACAAAGTTTTGGGCTTTACGCAGCAGGTTGCGTCATCGAATGGTCCACTTTGTAAGAGATCGTTTGGCGATTCAGTGCAAGCGTCGCGGCGAAGGCCAGGGGGCAGTCGCGGAAACATATTCGCTCCTTAACGAAGATGTGCTGACAATTGGTTTCGCACGCAGATTTGCAACATATAAACGCGCGCCACTGGTCTTTCATGACGCAGATCGTTTGGCTCGCATCTTGACCAACACGGATCGGCCTGTGCAAATCATCTTCGCAGGCAAGGCGCATCCGCGTGATGAAGACGGCCAAGTATTTGTTCGGAAAATTTTCGAACTGACTCGTGACGCACGCTTTGGCGGACGCGTTGCATTGATCGAGGAGTATGACATGCATGTTGGTCGGATGCTTGTCGCAGGTTGCGATGTTTGGTTGAACACGCCAATACGTCCATATGAAGCCAGTGGCACGAGCGGAATGAAACCAACATTGCACGGCGGGCTGAATCTTTCAATTCTCGACGGTTGGTGGCCAGAAGCTTCAGACGGAATCAATGGATGGAATATCGGCGGAACTGAAACATTCGCAGACACGAAACTTCAGGACGCATCCGACGCAGCAAATCTTTACCGACTATTGGAAGAATCAGTTGTCCCTCAGTTTTACGAACAAGATGCCGCTGGGATTCCGCATGGTTGGATTGCGCGTGCTCTGCACAGCGCCGCAACCGTGCCCCCGGTTTTCAATTCCCACCGAATGGTGGCGGAATACACACGCAAGGCGTATGTACCCGCTCACCAAATTCGTGGGAGTTGAAATGCCGTCATTGACCACTCAGTTGCTTCGTCGTCGTCGTCGTGATGCCATTGGAAAGCCACCAAGCATCGCAATCAATCCTGCAGGAGTTGGGACAAGATTTGCGTTTGCCCAATCAATCGCAGCGTCATGATCTGCTTCAGATTCCCCCAAATTGAAGACAAGCCAGAATGTGTTGCTTGTTGAATATGAAGATGAACTTGCGTTGAGCGATACGAGATAGATGCCATTGGCTGGATCAATGCCGCTCATTCCTTCGATGAAGTACGAGGGATGAAGATGAAATCCTTCGCCCACGAGAAATGAAAATCCACCGCCGCTTGTTGTGTTTCCAGAAGCTCCGCCAAATTCAGCTATGACCGATGCATTTGCGAACGAAACAAATTCACTTCCGTTCCAGCTTGAAAGTCCAGCGAGCACATTCAAATTGATGGTCGAGCCTAAAAGGTTCGATCCAAATCCAGGGTCCTCGCTCGCAAATGGAAAAAATGGATCTTCGCCAAAGTCCGCTCCGAACACTCGCGCGTTTGAATCCACAATTGTGTCAGTGGTGGCATCCCAACTTGCGCTTTGCAGTTGGCCACCTTGTGCCCAAATGTATGCATCAACATGTTGTGGACTTGCCAACGATGCATAGCCAAGAAAACTCGCAATGATAGTTGTCATGATGTGCTGTGAAAATTGAGAAATGCGATTCATAAAAACTCCTGTAAAAGGGATGAAGGGAATGAAGAAATTCGTGATTCATTGAAATGTTTGGTGGATTTCATTGGCATGCTCCCCAGGCGCTCAGAAGAGTCGCCAGATCGAATCCGTCGACAAATCCGCTGCTATCGATGTCGCCTGTTCCTGATCCACCCCAATTGCTCAAGATGGTCGCAAGATCTGTGCCGCCAACAATCCTGTCGTGATCAATGTCTGCTAGGCATGGATTCGCAGCCAGATTGTCTTCGACCCAGATTTGCGCCAATTCGTGATCGATTGTGTTCGATGCATAATTCATCACGATCCAGAATGATTCGCTCGTAGAAAGGGATGGATCGGTTGGCCACAACTCAAGTTCGAGCAAATAGATTCCTGCATCTGGGGTCGCAAATCCTGACGCGGGAAGAATGCTGAATGAAAAGTGCCTATGCCATCCTCCATCGGGTTGGACTGCAAGCGAAAAACCAGCGACAGGAACTGCAGCAGTCGTGACATTCGCAGTGAGAAAAGACATTTTGACCTTCTCGCCCAAAGTAGGTCCGCCAGAATCAGTTTGCGAAAATCCATTTCCATTCCAAACAAGAAGTGGCGAGCGCATATTGAAGCCGATTCGAAATGATGGGTGAAATGCACTTGGGAAGGCATCGAATCCTGGATTTGCCGTGAAGTTTGTAACACCAGTGTCTCCAAAACGTGCCGAAAAAACGCGCCGAGGTTCTCCCAGTCCACCATCCGCGACGATGTGGGTTGTCAATCGTCCCGCAGCGTTTGTGTCAACACCGATATCGCCAACATGCCGACCAAAGATATTTGATGTGAACGCTCCAAGGAGCAGGATGCAACGGAGAAAATTTGTGGTCGGCTTATTCATTATTGTTCATCTTTCATTGCAAGGTTGGATCAAATCGATTGTGTTCGCAGTCCTCATAGACATCGTCAAATTCCATTGTTGCGACATGTCCATCGAGAAAACTCCAGTTCGATTTCGATGGACGCGTTGGCGCTTGCCGATCTGCAGCGTTTATTGCAACTTGGCTCGAAGCAAATTTTGGTGCATCAGTGGCTGCAAGTGGACACCACTCTTCGATATGGGGATGATCCGAGGCGGCGAATGCGCCTTCTTCAGCCATAAGCAGAAAGCAAACAATCTTGCTTGGATCTCGAATGCCGTTCATCGAATCAACGCCAGACCCCGCACCACCAAGCGCGACCATCGGTGAATAGTTTCGTGATAAATAGTTGTTTAGTCCGTAACTTGTTTGGCGATACGCAGCCGATGCACCACTTCCAACAGGAGTTCCAGATTCTCCAACATCTTGTGACCAGTGTGGAGAATTGTCCAAAGGACTTTTCACCGACATGACTCCTCCGTAATACGGGCGCAGTGTTTGGACAAACGAATTCTTCACATTGCCGATTCCGCCATGTGGCAATCCAGCATCTACGAAGTGATCTTTGAACACATTCATATATGCAGCGTGCGCAACCGATAGACCGCGAAGATTGGAAAGATCGCCCGCGATATGCGAGTATCTCTGCACCATCCCAATCGCAGGGAAACTCAATCCGACGAGGATTGAGATGATGCCAATGACCACGAGCAGTTCAATCAATGTGAACGCGCGTGCATCAAATGAAGATGATGGAATAGAGCCTCGAAGCATGAAGTCAAGAAAACCTAAAAAGATGAAAAGCCCCAAGAAACAGATCGAAATCTGCTTGGGGAACCTCAGACGCCGATCGAGGAGATCGGTGGAGGACGAGCCCGATTAGAGCTGAGCGCGCAATCAGCAGGTGCCACAATTGTCGTGGCGATCACTCTGTCGCAAATGCGTTCTTTCAGAACGAGAGCAGGAGCATCGGTTGTCTGACATGCAAGCGCAAGAATCGTGGCACAGGTGTCGCAATTTTGCTCGTCTTGTCCATCTGTGTCAGTGTGGGAATGTCTTGTGTCGGAAGATTCTTGATTATCACCAGATTCGTGATCGTGGCCTTGATGGTGATCACACACTTCATAAATCGATTGATTTTCGTGGCAATGAGCACTGGCAATATGAATAGATCGCAGCCCTGCGGTGCCAAGCACGAGGGTCAGAATCAGAGCGATTCGGGTGAGAATCGATTCAAGCACAGATCAAATATAGCCCGTACGAAGCAAAAGTCAAGAATTTTGTACCAAAGGAGTCGCAGGGTTGGAAGTTGGAGGCTGGACAGATGTTGGGGTGCGAACTTCTCTGAGTGCTCATACCCGATCGCTTATCCCGTTTGAGAGTGTGGATGATCAATGGGATTAGCGAGTGCAAGAACGAAAACCAAGTGATTGAGCATCTCAAATGCTTACAGCAGATGAAACTGAAAATCTACTAAATTATTGAGATGCGCAAACGATCGATATGGATGAGATCACTTCCAGAAATCCCTGTTTTCGCAGGTATTGCCTTCGGTCTGTTTTTAATGATTCACCCCGAGTGGTTTGGGCTTCCTCCTCACGGTGCTGGAAAAACCGATCACGCGACTCAACCACCGTTCTATATCTTCCCGTTGGTATTTATCGCGATTTTATGGTCAGCGCTTCGAGCATCCGAGCATGCGGAAGCAGTCGCAATCAAATTGCCAGATCCATTTGGAACTTTGGTCTTAACGCTCTCTGCTGTGTTTATCGAAGTCGCACTTGTCATTGGTGTGATGATGACTGGATCTGCCGCGGACACTGTTGCACGCGACACGATGTTTGCAACACTGATGTTGATCATGAATGGATTGGTTGGTTTGTCACTGATCGCAGGAGCATTACGCAAACGAGAGCAGCCATTCAATGCTCAGTCCAGCTCGTCATACCTTGGCGTGACCGCAGCGCTGTGCACGATCGGGCTTGTTCTCCCTCGTTTCACAACCTCTGAGCCTGGCGGATACATGTCCGCTCGAATGAACTTCTTCGTTGCAGGAGGATCATTGATCGTCTATTCAGCATTCATCTTTTTACAAAGTTCGTCACATCGTGATTTCTTTGTTGTCGCTCGCCAAGATGCGCAGGCTCATGTCAGTCATAGTGATTTGAAGAACCAACCTCTCTGGAAGTCAATCTGCTTTTTGCTTGTCTCATTGCTCTCAGTCGTGCTCCTTTCGGAATCATTGGGCGATTTACTTGTCGGCTTCTTAGATCGCAACGAGCTGGCTCCAGCACTTCAGGGAGTTGTGATTGCATTCCTCGTACTTCTGCCTGAAGGGATCGCTGCCGTTCGATCAGCACTACGCTCCGATGTTCAGCGATCCATAAATATTCTTCATGGTTCTGCTCTCAGCACGATTGGATTGACAATTCCAGCAGTGCTCTTTGTGGCAATGCTCTTTGGCAAGCGAGTCGAATTGGGACTTGAACCGCCCGAAATTTGCATCTTGGCGGCGACAATGATTCTTTCAATGCTTCACTTTGGTGCAGGCAAGACCAACATGATGCAGGGAATCGTTCATGCGATGCTCTTCGTAATGTGGATTGCTCTTTTGATCGATCCCCAAAGTTTCTTGCCAGCAGTTCCGTAATCAATCTTGCAGCGAAACGATGCGAAATGCATCGACATCAATGATCCCGCAGTCGGAGACTTTCAAGTGGGGGATAACCGAGAGTGGCAAGAATGCCAATTGCATGAATGGGTCCGAGAGTGATCCCCCAAGAGATTCATACGCCTTCTGCATGGCATGCTGACTTTGCGCCACAGATTCTGGCGATTGATCAGAGAGCAATCCAGCAATTGCCAACGGCAGTTCCGCCAGAATTTTTCCGCCTTGCGCAATACATTGACCGCCGCCGATTTCTGCAAGTCTCTGCGCTGCAATAAACATATCGTGTGGATCGACACCTGCAACACTCAAGTTGTGCGCATCATGACCAACCGTGCTTGCGATCGCACCGCTGCGAAGTCCAAATCCTTGGACCAGTCCAACACCGACTTTTCCAGCGCGGCCATGTCTTTCGATCGATGCAAGAATCAGCAGGTCCTGAGTCACATCAGCATGCAAGACGCCATCAATAACGCGTGGCATCTCACGCTTGGAAGCGGTCACGATTTGTCCTGGAATGATTCCAACAACTCGCGCTGGCAAATTTTCTTTCGCAGCAATCGCAAATGATTTTTCGCTGAAGCCACTTGGTAGATGAACCGTCTTTCGCAGAAAAGAAGGAATGCCAATTGTTGGAACACGCTGAATGCTTCGCCCTGATTCGGCAATCAATCGACCGCCCACGAAAGTCGCATCGATTTTCAAGTCGCTCCAGTTTCCAGACTTGGTCTGAGCGATCGACAAATCTGCCGCCATTCCAGGAGCAATCGCACCATAATCATGCAATCCAAAATGTTCCGCGACATGCAGCGACGCCATCGCCACAGCTGTTGGCCCATCGAACCCCATTGCTGCTGCTCGTCGAATGACACGATCGAGATGTCCATCGTCTGCAACCTCGCAAGCATGCACATCATCAGTGCACAAGCAAAATCGATGTGCATTTGCTTGCGTGACAGCTGGCAGCAACGCCACAAGATTTCGCGCCGCGCTTCCTTCGCGAATAAAGACACGCTGCCCAGCGGATATTTTTTCCATCGCCTCATCGGCGGTAAAGCATTCGTGATCGCTCGAAGGGCCAGCAGCAACATATGCCTGTAGCGATCGACCGCGCAGTCCTGGCGCATGGCCATCAACACGCCCGCGTCGATCAAGACCAAGTCCAATCTTTGCAAGAAGCGCAGTATCACCAGCGATCGTTCCTGGGAAGTTCATCATTTCAGCAAGGCCGATCACGCGCGGATCATCAAAGAGTGGCTCAAGGTCTGCACGCTCTAATATTGCGTTGGCTGTTTCCATCGAACTTGCAGGGACACAACTTGATGCTGTAAACCAAATTCGCAGTGGTGCATTCTCTGCGTCGGCCATCATCCAGCGAATGCCAGGAATGCCGCAGACATTGGCAATTTCGTGGGGATCCGCAACCAATCCTGTCGTTCCATGCGGTACGACAAGTTCGGCACATGCCGAAGGCGGCAACATTGTGCTTTCAATATGAATATGCGCATCAATGAAACCAGGCAGGATCAGTTTTCCAGAAGCATCGACTTGTTCGCGTGCGGTGACATCAATGCCTGCGGGAAGGACCGCTGCAATTCGACCACCAAAGATCAACACAGAAGCGGGGCGGATTTGTCGCGTGAAGACATCGACAATCATTCCGTTTACGATGAGGAGATCTCCGGGAGAATCACCTCGCGCAACTCGCAGAAATTCTGGGTCTGTTCGAGCGATCATGAAATCAACCTTGCGGCTCAAGTGTCCTTGAATCAATCGTGATCATTTTGAAGCAGGGGGCGAGAGTGCAGATTTTGTACTGGGATTCCCTTCCACCCCACCGAAGGCCGCTTGTCTGGGCGTCATGCCATTGGGCACGCGAGCGAGTCCAGTCGCAATAGCTTCTTTCACAAATTGATCGACCATTTTATCTGCGGCAGCTTTCCCTTCCGCATTGGTAATCGCCACATAAATTCGACCAATTGCCCACGCGGAAAAATTCCAATCGTTCTGACTCTGACCGCCTGCCGATCTCATTGCATCAACAAAGAGATCTGCGTTTTCAAGATATGAAGTTTTTTCATCGATGATATTGCCATGACGGCTATATCTCCCCTGATAAATAAACCATATGTTCGATTGAACATTTCCATCCTGAATACGGACAACGCGCCCTGCAGCAGCAAGAATAAATGTGTCCTTTGCAGGGCGATAAATATATGCGCCTCCATCAATAAACTCGTTGAGAGTAATTTTTCCACCTGCCGCATCCAATTCGTCAATCGTTCGCATTCGCTGCTTGACTGCGCGTATGGCAATCTGTTCGCCTAATGAAGTCTCTGGAAGTCGATCGCCATGTTCTTCGGCATATTCCAGTATGGCTTTTTGCACGAGTGGAATCTGAAGGTCAAGAATTGTGGGCAGGTCGTATGACTCTGGGATTGCTGGTGGAGTCGAGCATCCAGTCATCGCAGCGAGACTCAGAACGATGAATGCACTCGTGATTTTCCCAACGGTCGTCATTAAAGGAACAACAAATTTGGCGGTCTGCATATGTCTAATGTAACCAATCGGCGAAATGTGCAGTGCTAGACCGAGGTCGCCGCGGGAGCCTTTGACGTGGGGCGAATCAACGTCTGGAGATCAGGCAGAGAGTCAACGTCGATTCGCACGATTTCTCCGTTGCGAGGAGGGCCGAGTGCAGGGAAATTCTTCAAGATTGCAGCGGATCGAATTCGTGCAGTCGGGATATAAACGATCGCAGAAAAATCCGAAAACTCGATCATCATTCCGTCGGTGGTCAAGCCCACAAGGACTCCGATAACGAATTGATCACTTTCATGTTCGCCACCGTGTGCGCTCACTTGGATCGTCGTATGAAGTGCGCGATGCAAGAGATGATGAATCGATTCGGGCGGTCGTGTCGGCAATTTATGTTCGTGTCGAGGTGATTCGCGCTGCGTCTCCTTCGTCTCGGTCTCGATCGAAGTTTGAGCAATAATCAAAAGTTTAGGAACACTGCTCGCAGAAATCCAATCATCACGACCCGCTTGCTGAATATAAGTTTCTGCGGTGACGATCTTCGATCGTGCAGCTTCCCTGAGACCATCAGCAAGTAGCCAATCGGATACTTCATCTCCATTTTTGAATCTGTATTTCACACCCACGAGAAACTCCTTCCGCGCTGAGCGCGATGGCGAAGCGCGGATCAAGGGCAACCCGCCGTTACCCATTGGCATTATCTTATCGCCGAAATGAGTAGTCCAAGCAGAAAAATTGGTTCGTATGATGCGGAAATTTTGGATGATTTCATTTACAGTTGACCATGTCGATGCATTCGAGCGCATGTCGATGTGTCCCGGTAGCTCAGTTGGATAGAGCAGCAGATTTCTAATCTGCAGGTCGGTGGTTCGAGCCCACCCCGGGACGTTTTTCACTCTTCGGTTGTGGTCAGGAGCCGCTTGGCTTGGCGACATGTACAGTCAAAACGCGTTTGTCTGCAGGCGGAACGCCTTTTTCCCATGATCTTGCAAGATTGAAGGTCAGGACAGAGGTTCCTGCTTGCGACACATCGAATTCGAAGATGCAAAGAACTGATCCGCCAGGTTTTTGCGCATTCACTGGAGTAATTGTTCCAGTTCCATTTGACCAATTGAATTGCGGCAACAAGGTCGGCGCAGGACTTGCGTTGGAAGCATCGCTTGCAACTTTCCACTCGAATCCAGTGCCAGAACTCATTTGAAGTTCAACACGCAAGAGGTCGCCCACATTCACATTCGTTGTCGTCGTCGAACCAAGTTGCACAATATCAAGGCCATTTACAGATGTGATTTTCGATTCGCCACCGGTGACGGTATCTCGCAGTTGGCAGATGATTTTGCGTTGCGGACCGATTGGATTTCTTCCAGTGATTGTTTCGGCAGGCGGATTCGCGGCATTGTCACGGTTGCAACTTGCGGAAACGAAGAGAAGGAGGGCAGTCGTTGACAAAATAATATTTCGCATCAATGAATAATACCATCGCATTATCATTGTTCCGATGCAAACGTTGTTTGGCATGAGCGAGCGGATCAACAGGATTCTTGCGTTTGCTCTGTTCGCTTCGACCATTCTGTCGCTCTTGTCGCTGCGAGAGCAAGCGTCTTGCACATCTGCGCTCTCTCTCTCGATCCCCATCTTGATGTATCACCACGTTGGTGATTGGGGAGAATCGCGAGCGGAGTGGGCGCAGTGGGTCGTGCGGTCGAAAGAGTTTCGTGCGCAGATGGATTGGCTGGTCGCCAACGGATTTCACACGACCACCTTTCGAGAATGTCTGCAAGGAGAAGCAACGGCAGAATCAGTGCCAGCGAAGTCGGTCATCATTTCATTCGATGATGGATGGTCGGCGCAAGAAGGGTTGGTGCGCGCCGAGCTGGAACCACGAGGGATGCATGCTGTGTTCTTCGTCTATACCGCTGCAGTAGGCGCTACGCCGAATAATTCTGGCTACATCTCGTGGCAACAGTTGCGAATTCTTGAATCTGCTGGACACGAAGTTCAATCGCACACTGTTTCTCATGGAAGACTGACGGATATGCCGCCTTCGCAACTTGATCGCGAAATGCGTGAGAGTCGCGCGACGATTGAAAGAGAAATGCATCATTCAGTCGAAGTAGTCGCATATCCATTTGGAATCTACGACGAGCGAGTGATGCGCGCTGCATCTGCTGCGGGCTATTTAATTGGTTTGCGAGCGGACGCAGATCTCGTGGTGGGCAAGCCACTGCAATATCGGATGCCACGCATTCGGGTTGGATATGACGATGGCATAGAAGTCTTTGCAGAAGCGATGATGCTTTCGCAATCGCAAATCAACGCGCAGAAGCCCAAGCAATAACCAGCACACTTTCAGGATGGGATTCGATTATCACTCGAGCGCTTGTGATCAATGTGTGGCCAGCGGCAATTTTGACGGATTGACCTTCACAGCGAATCGTCGGGCCCGCCGATGCGGAAAAAGTATGAATGACAACGATTTCTCCTTCGGCAATCGTGGATCCAGTTTCTCTGTGCACTCGCATTCCGCCTTGCCAGCGGTTGCGGCGTAAAAACCAATTCACATCTTTCACGTTTGGGCCGATGGGATCTCCTGTCACTATTTCTTCGCCAGCGAATGAAAGCGCGTCGCCAGAATTTAGAAGTGTCGTCCAAACATTGCTGCGATTTATGCGCATCCCATCGCCGTGAAGACATGCGATCCATCTATCAACGCCTGGGAATTGGGAAAAGTCAGCACGAGTCGGGACATCAGTGACCGAAAGTCGCCACGTCCATGAATCACTTCGGTCGTGATGCGAATGTGTGTCCGTTGCAATTTCCAGAGTGCTGCCAAGTCCGTTCGCCCACGGCATCGAGCGCGAAGATTCGGGAGTGAGAATCTGCATCAATTGAGAAAGCCTATGGTGAGTTTCGTGAATTCGCATTGGTTTGTGGTGTGCGCCACGGACACAGCCACGGATACAGACACGGATACAGACACGGATACAGACACGGATACAGACACTGAGATGCATAAGTGTTCAGCCGTGAAAAGTCCTCTCTGGGCTCAGACAGTCCTCGGCGACCGACACGATCCGAGTTACTAAATTTTCTTACAAGCGCAGTCGGCCGCCTGCGGAACTCGCCCGAGAGAACTTTCCAACGGCTGGGCACGCAAACAGATGCGCGACGGATCT
>CAJCCX010000094.1 GCA_903961015.1 uncultured bacterium | reverse complement strand
CATAGCACGACCACGCGCCGGCAGGTCCTTGATTGAACGGCATCACGAGTCGCCCGGCGTGCGCGCCTCGGCGCAACTGAATTCCAACGCCAGGTCCCGTCGCAACGCTGGTCGCAATCGTCGGTCGCTTGACGGACGTGGTGACATCTGCGGCAGTGCTCCAGGTCGTGCCGCGATCGTCCGAATATTTCACAAACGTCCGGCAGATCTTCGCGCCTTCATATCCAACCTCCACGCATCCTTCGCCACATCCCGTCGGATATGACTGGTACATCACAATGATTCGGCCCGCGTGCGCGCCTTTGCGGACTTCAACAACGCATGGATTATTCAGTGATCGCCCCGGCTGATCGTCGACAACTCGCAGCGCAGTCCACGTGTTGCCGAGGTCGTCGCTCATTTTCATGACAAGGTCGTTCGAGCCATTGTCATCACCGCTCGTGCGACCCTCGGCAAATGCAAGCAACCTTCCCTGAGCAATCTGCACGATCGACGGAATCCGAAATGTGTTGTAACCCTCTTGACCACCAACAAAAACATCAACGATCTGCGGTGGGGGATTGGTCGCAGTCGCGGCGGTCGAACATGCAATCACAGCGCAAATCATCGCCGCGAAAACTGTGATCCAGTACTGACGCATCGAGTGAAGATAGTAACTCGTCGTCCAGTGCAAAGAACGATCGCATTGGGTCACTCATTCACCGCGACCGTGGCAAGAAGCGTGAAGGGTGAGGAGCCGCAAATCTTTTTGCCACCAGCGGTGGCAAAATTAGCCAAAGGTTTCTGGCGCATGTTTGCGAAGAAGCCCAATAGCTTCGCCGACGATCTCAAACTTCCGCTCAAACATTGTTTGTGCTTCTTCGTCTTGAAGAAACAGGGCCAAGGTCAATCGGTCACGTCGAACTGAAATAAAATTTGCAGAATCAATCACATCATCCAAAACACTCGCGGATTACGCGGCGGCATAGAGTGCAACTCGCGTCTCCTCAAGTTCCAAGCGAAAGAGTTTGTTTTTCACTGCGCGCATGCTTACTAAATCAATATGGCACGGGAACATTTTAGTCAGGCCGGCATAGAGCCCGAGCAATTGATCAGCAGGCAAGTGGTCTGGGGAAAATTCGACAAGAAAGTCAACGTCACTTTGTGATGGATTCCATTCGCCCCGCGCGACAGATCCAAATACCCACAGGCGCGATATTCCAAGTTCCTTGCAGAGCGAACGAATCGCTGGCAGTCGCTCTTCGATGATTGGTGCAAGGGGCATCTCTGAATTGTAACGATTCATAACAACCCCTTCAGATGGGCAACTAGTGTCGAAAAACAACACTACGTGCCCATTTCAGAGGCAAAACTACTCTGCGCCCTCTGCGCTCCCTCGCCAATCTCCATAAACTTCCAACTTCCCATGCGCATTGCAATATCTGGAAGCCACTCACTGGGAAAGTCCACCATCGTCAATGATTGGGTTGCTTTGCACCCTAGTTTCGCGCGAGAAGAAGAGCCATACCGAGCGTTGGCACTTCACGGTCCGTACGAAATTCTCTTTCGCGAAGCATCAACCAAATTGCAAAATGGAATCCAACTTTATTACAGCATCAGTCGCATTCATCGCTATGCCAATCCGACTGATGATGTGATTTTCGATCGCGCGCCGATCGACTATCTCGCATATTCCCAGTACACCGCCAACAAGCGCACGACAGATATCAATGACGCCTTCGTCGAAAGCATGGTTCCTGCCGTGCGCGAATCGCTGGATCATTTGGACATTCTGGCTTTCGTGCCAAAGTCTGCAGAGTGGCCGGTGGAAATGGAGTCGGACGGAATTCGCCCAGTCGATCACGCATACCGCGACGAAGTGGATGCGATCTTCAAACAGATTTATCGTGAAGGTCGATACAACGCGATGCCTGAAAAGAATCGCCCGCACTTCGTGGAACTTTCAGGTCCTCGACAACAACGCATGGAACAGTTGCAGGCTGCGGTTGATGCGGTGAAATCTAAAAAGAAGCTTGCCTAACGCAATCATCGCGACTCATTCGTTGTTAAAAGAAGGGTGTTCCGTTGACAGGTACTCTGCCCCTATGAAGAGCAAGGCCACAACCGTCAAGGATTATCTCGCATCGCTTCCGGATGATCGCCGCAAGGGGATCGAGGTGTTGCGCAAAGTGATTCGCAAGAATCTCGACAAGAATTACGAGGAATCCATGCTGTGGGGAATGATCGGTTACGCCGTGCCGCACCGCGTGTGGCCGCTCGGTTATCACTGCGATCCGAGCAAGCCGCTGATGATGGCGGCGATTGCGAGCCAGAAGAGCAACATGACGGTTTACCTCATGAGCGTTTACGGCGACAAGGCGGAGCGCGCGTGGTTCCAGAAGGCGTGGGCGAAGACGGGAAAGAAACTGAACATGGGTGGATGCTGCGTCCGCTTCACGAAGGTGGAGGATGCCGCGCTGGATGTGATCGGCGAAGCGATCCGCCGCACGCCTGCAATGTCTTACGTCGAAAACTATGTGAAGATTCTGGCGAGCACTGGTCGTGGACCAGACGGGAAGAAGCTCAAGCGAGAAGTGACGGCGAAAAAAGTTGCAAAGACTTCTGCGAAAAAGGTTTCCAAGAAAGTTATAAAGAAAGCAACCAAACGCGTCACGCAAAAGGCTTGAAGTATTCCCACCTGCATTTGAAATTGTAGATTTGCCGTCGCGGCAGTTTCTTCTAAGGGTCTTGACAACGGTAGTATTATTTGTACAGTACCGAAGGCATGGCACTACCGCTCGTTGATAAAATTGAACGCGACCTCAGCAATGGAACGTCGTGGCTTGTGGTTTTGGCTGCAATTGCGCGGAGTTCTGAGCCAGTTCACGGTTATGAAATTGCGCGCCAACTTTCCGAAGAATCTCCCGAGGGACTGAATTTCAAACAGGGAACGCTGTACCCAATGCTTCGGACTATGGAAGCGGAGGGGTTGATCAGCAGCACACTTGTTCCATCGAATGAGGGGCCTGCACGCAAATGTTTTCGTTTGACAGCTGACGGTCGTCGCACGCTGTCTGCTTGGATTCGGTTGTGGAAAGACACTGATCGGTGGGTCAATCGAGTTATCTCAGGCACGGGCCTGACTGGAGGATCAAATGTTCGCTGATGTTTCTTCGCACGATTCAGGTGGCATGGGCAAGTCCGATGCCGACGCTGTTGCCAATTACGTGAATGATTTAGAGCGTGCGTTGCTTGGCGCGGACCCCGCGTTGATTCATGACGCATTGATCGACGCAGAGTCACATTTGCGTGCGGCGATTGCATCTGGCACGCCCGCCCTCGCTGCAATTGAGGCGTTTGGAACGCCGAGCGATATCGCGCTTGCATACTTCCGCGAGCAGCTGTCCGCGGCGCGCGATGGCGTCAAAGAGCCTGTCGCGCAATCAAGCGCCTCGCATCAATCAACAGTTGGAGCAGCAAATTCACAATCCAACGGTGGCAGTGAATTTGTACACAGCTCGAAAACAAACGAGTCCGTACGGCCTTGGAGCCGCTTGAGAAAAATTCCGATCATCGGAATTTACTTCGACCCATATGCGTGGGGTTCCATCGTCTTCCTGACATTCGGCTTTTTTCTAGCGCTCGCCGCGTTCGTCTGGGTGGTGGGATTGGGCGCAGTTGCCATTGGATTGTTGCCCACGCTGATTGGAATTCCATTGCTGATCGCACTGCTTGGAAGTGCGCGCGCAATTTCACTCTTCTTCGGGGAAGTTATCGAAGTATTGGTGGGAATTCGGATGCCCAAACGTGCATATAACGTCGATGTTTCCGGAGTCGAGGGATTTTGGCGGCGGATGTTGCTGTGGATCAAAGACGTTCGCGGTTGGTTGACTGTTGGCTTCCTTGTCGGAAATTTGCCAGTCGCCGTTTGCTTTTTCGCAGTAACTGTTTCACTCTTGACTGCAAGCGTCGCAATGATCAGCTGGGGTATCGGGACAATGCTTGGATTGGATTCCATTGTCACTATTGCGACAGATGCTCCCATCACGATCGACATCTTTGGCACAACATATAAAGCAGATGATCAAGGGTCTTTTCACTTCTCACTTTTCTCAAGCGCCTTGATCACATTGATCGGCGTTGCGCTTCTCACCGCAACGCTGTGGTTGTCAAAAGGTGCCGCATTCGTTTACGCTCAAGTGGTCAAAGCTATTCAAGTTGTTCGACCGCAATCACTCTTACAACATTAAGGACACAACGTGCTCTCAATACACAACCTGATCAAGATTTACGCTGGACCTGTCAACGCACTGCAAGGAGTCACCTTGAACATCGGCGAGGGGCTCTTCGGGCTTCTTGGCCCAAACGGCGCGGGCAAGAGCACATTGATGAACACAGTCGCGGGATTGCTCGAACCCACATCTGGTTCGATCACGCTCGATGGCGCAGACATCGTGAAGGATCCGCGCATCGTGCGTCGGCAGCTTGGATATCTACCGCAAGATTTCGGTTTCTTCCCAGACCTGACTGGACTTCGCATGCTCGAGCTGATGTTGAAACTCAAAGGCGTCGACGGCCCTGGCGGTCGCCGCAAGATTGCGCAGGCGCTGCTGGAGCGCGTCAATTTATCGCACGCCGCCAAGCGGAAAGTCAGTGGGTATTCAGGTGGAATGCGGCAGCGACTTGGACTTGCGCAGGCCATCGCGGGCAATCCGCGCTTGGTGATTGTTGATGAGCCAACTGCGGGACTCGATCCTGAAGAACGACATCGTTTTTATCGCTTGCTCGCAGAGCTTGCCAAGAATCGCATCATCTTGCTGTCAACGCATATCGTGGAAGACGTGGCAACGCTTTGTCCACGCATGGCAGTGATTCAAGGTGGCCGTGTTGTCGCAGATACCACTCCGCGTGCGGCTCGCGCTGCAATTGACGGTCATATGTTTGAAGGGTTTATTCCCGACGACCAACTGGATGAATTTTCCAAGCATCACAGCGTGACTTCCGCAATCCTCAGCGAAGGTTCGACAAACCGAGTGCGTGTGCATTCGGCCGATGCAAATGCAGCACCAGCAGGGTTCGCTTCTTCACTGGCAACTCT
>CAJCCX010000093.1 GCA_903961015.1 uncultured bacterium | reverse complement strand
GCAAACATGCTGACAAGCCACGCGCGACTCCATCCTGTGTGACCTCCACCATTTGCCAAACGGAAATCCAGAGACTTTCGCGCGGCTGCGATCAACTCTGGCGTCTCTTCGATGGTGATCTGATGACCAGGATGCACGCCGAATAAATGACTCATGTGACGATGACCCGGCTCGTTTTCTTGCCACGGATCCGCCCATTCCATAATGCGCCCATCCGCTGCGATCTTCGGCAACTTCAACTTGGTGATTGCTTTGCGCACGCTCGCGACGACTGTGTCATTCTTCACGGCATCATTGGGCGCCGCGGCACAGATTGCGTCTGCTTCTTCGATCAAGTTTGCAAAGACGTCATGAATAATCATCTGATCCATCGTGTTGCCCATTCCAGAATTGGCAACAACACCATCAGGCAGCAGAAAACTATTTTCGGGAGATGAACTTGGACCGCTCACAAGCATTCCACTTTCAGAATCAGTCACGAGATAGTCCAAATAAAATTCCGCAGCACCACGCAGAAGTGGAAACGCATGCTCGCGCAGAAAGACAGGATCGCGCCCGTAATCCCAGTGGTCATGAATCGTTTGCGTCATCCATCCACCACCGTGCGGCCAAAGCGCCCACACAGTTTCTTTTCCCGCTGGCACGGTCCAACACCACGCATCCGAAACATGATGCGCCATCCAACCTTTCGCGCCATACATGCGCCGCGCAGTTTCACGACCATCAAGCGCGAGTCGCTCGACATATTCCACGAGCGGCGGAATCGTCGGCGCGATGTTCAAGACTTCAGCAGGCCAATAGTTCATCTGCAAATTGATGTTGATATGAAAATCTGCATTCCATGGCGCATGCAAATCCTTGCACCAAATCCCCTGCAAATTTGCAGGAAGTCCACCGGCCCTGCTTGATGACATCAACAGTGCGCGGGCATATTGAAGATAGAGCGTGACAAGTCCCGGATCGGATTCGCCACTTGCAACACGACGCAGGCGCTCATCAGTTGGCAACGCCGCGGCTTCGACATTTGGAGGACCGAGTTCCAAATCAAATCGATCAAAGACTTCACGCCAAGCACGTTCGTGATCCCACAACATGTCGCGTCGATTCTTTGGAAGCGCCGCAAAGAATTGCGCAAGCAGTTTCTCTGGATCAGGTCGATCGACTTTCTTTCCATTGGCGAGCGCTTGAAGTGCTGCAACACGATCTGCGCCGACATATGGAAAGTCGGTCGCTGCGAGTACAAAAATATTCACTGCGTTGGATGCACGTACCACAATCCCTGCGCCGTCGGTCGACATCGATCCACCTTCGCATTCAATCACAATGTCGGCCGCGAATCGCACGCCATCGCCAGCAGCGGCTTCGGTCGCGCCGCGCAAATGAATGACGGCGCGTGTGTCGAGAATTTCGCTGGTGATTGAGAGCGGACAACCTTCGCACGACGGTTGGCGATCAAGAGAAAACTTCAGGAAAAGCCCTTCGATTTCGTCGGTTTCCTGACGGACAACTAAGGCGTTTGTTGCATGCGATGCATAGACGGTGCGCATGACGCGGTGCTCGCGCTCAATCCATGAAGTGACGCTGACGCCAGTATTCAAATCCAGACCACGCCGATATTCAGTTGCATCAACTGGAAGAGGCGACTCGATCAGCAAATCTCCAAGTGTTTGATATGAATCGTCGATTGTCGGTGCGAGAATTTTCTCCGCAGCCAACGCCTGCGCAGCGATGACCTTTCCATCGAAAAACATTTGGCGAATCTTCCCCAGTGAACTTGCAGAGTCTGGAACAGGACGACTGCTCTGAGTTCCTTCCCACACCGAATCTTCGTTCAGTTGAATGCGCTCTTCGCGCACTCCGCCGAAGACCATTGCGCCCACTCGGCCATTGCCTACAGGAAGAGCTTCGGTCCAAGTTGTCGCAGGTTGGCGATACCAAAGCACAAGACCAGGCGGCGCGAGATCGTTTGATGCGACAATCGTGCATCGTGGCGGTGCTTGCTTTTCAGGCTGGACTTGCGCGTCTTGCGCGATCAGCGCTGTCTCAAAAAAACCAGCGATCATCAGCGCTGTGATCATTATGCGATCACTCCGACTTTGTGGCTTTCAACGTGACATCGAGAGTCAATTCTTCTGCGCCACGTTTCAGCTTGATCTTCACCACATCGCCGGGCTTCTGCTCGCGAAGGCGTTCCATCATGTCTGCTGGTCCAGTCAATTGAGTTTCATTCCAGCCGATCAAGAGATCGCCGATTTGAATGCCAGCTTCAGATGCGCTGGTCTCTGCACTCACGCCTTCGACCTTCACTCCTTCAGCGCCGTCGCCGCCATATCCGGGCATCACGCCGAGTCGAACTTTCGCACCATTGCGTCGACCTGCTGTCGCGGCGGTATCAGACGAAGTGAATTCCAACTTCTCCGCGCGCGATGCGAGCATCTTGACCAAAGTATCTGTCAGCTGAATCACTTTCGCCGCGCCTTGCGGATTGACGGTGTAACCACGATCTGATGGCTTGTGATAATCAGAATGTGTGCCGGTGAATAGAAAGAGCACAGGAATTCCAGCGCGATAAAAACTTGCGTGATCGCTGGGGCCGCGACCTGATGGATCTGCATCGACAGTCAATCCACTCCCTTCAAAGATCGGACGCAAGAGTGACATGAAATCTTTCGCAGTGCCAGTGCCAGCAATGGCGAGTTCGTCATTGCGCATGCGACCAACCATGTCCATGTTCACCATCGCTTGCACTTGATCAACTTTCAATGTCGGATGCTTCGTCCAGAAGTCGCTGCCATCAAGCCCAACTTCTTCAGCGCTGAAGGCCATAAACAAGATGGATCGCATTTCGTCAGGCGCTTCATCAGAGCGGTAAAACTCCGCCATTTGCTTCATCAAACACAACATCGCGGAGGTTCCTGATGCGTTGTCGTCCGCGCCTGGATGCAGCACGCCACGATTCGAAGGATCAGCGCCGTAATAACCGAATCCAACGTGATCGTAATGCGCGCCGACGATGACCCATTGATTCGCAAGCGAACCTTTGCCGCGCAAGACTGCGCCGATGTTGTCCGTCTGAATTGCGCCGCTCGTCAAATTTGTTTCGACGGAGACAACAACCGAATCGCGCAAATTAAATGGCTTGAGAGAATCCTTCGCAGAAAGATTGTCGGCAAGTTTTCGCAAGTCCATCAGAGATCTATTCTGCGGATCGGCAGCCTTCAAGAGTTCGTCAGCCGCTTCAGCAGACATTTGAATGACGGGCACATCAAGCCGCGCGCCGAATCTGCTGGTCTCGCTGTTTTCCAAAGTCTGACGACCATCTCGTGCGCCAGGAGGATTGACCATGATGATCGCGAGTGGCTTGCGCGCAATGACCGCTTCCATCTTTGGAGCGACAGCAGCGGATGGACTGAAACGTCGATCAGCCCAAAGACTTCGCCCCTCTGTGTCGAGCGGTTCATAGCGCATGAACATCACGATGCGGCCAGTGAAATCCTCCATTGATTCACCGAATGATGTGTATCCATCTTTGCCTTCTGTGATTGCATATCCAGCGAATGTCAGAGGCCCGGACACTTTTCCAGAAGCGCTGTTGCCCAGTACTGAATATCCCTCGCCACGCTTGAGTTCGTTGGATGATTGTGTTGATGACGAAGAGTTCGACCATGCGACCTGCGAACTGACCCACTTTGGTCCTGCGCCAGCCAAGTCAAATGGTTGTCGCCAATTCGTCCACTCAGGATGATCAGATGTTGATGATGGCGGCGGAGTGGCGCCTTCGATTGATGCTGTGACTGCAAGAGAATCTCGCTTGGTCAATTCATCAGCCGATGGTGCTGGAAATGCTGGCTCGAGTCCCGACTGCTTGAAATAAAATTCGATGTATTCGCCGGCAAGCAGACTGCCGCGCGAGGCTGGCACGCGACCTTCGAAAAATGGATTCGAAAGTGTCAGTACATGCTGATACCACTCGATCGCAATTGGACCG
>CAJCCX010000092.1 GCA_903961015.1 uncultured bacterium | reverse complement strand
TCCGCGCAAGTTCGAACGGTGATTTTCGATAAGACGGGAACGATCACCACTGGTCGACCAACCCTTGATCAAGTCGATGTGATCGACAATCGTTGGTCGCAGGATCAACTCTTGGGTTGGGCAGCTGCTGCGGAAATGCAAAGTGAACATCCACTCGCACGCGCAGTTGTGATCGAGGCGCAAGTGCGCAAGATTGATATCCCATCCGCCGAGAATTTTATTGCAGAGCCTGGCGTTGGCGTGCGTTCAACGGTGGAAGGCAAAGTGATTGCAGTTGTCCGCGATGAAATTGCATCTGCCAGAATTGAAGTTGATGGAACCATCGCAGCTCGATTGACTCTGACGGATCGAGCGCGACCAGAATCTGCAGCTGCAATCGCTGCGCTTCGTTCAATGGGTTGTGCGGTTGGAATGTTGACGGGCGATCGAAAGGCTTCTGCGCTTGTCGTTGCAAGTGCGGCTGGATTGCGAAGTGATGAAGTGATGGCCGATCAAACTCCCGAGTCAAAGTCCGCAGCAATCGCAGCACTTGGTGCTTCGACTGTGATGATGATCGGTGATGGAATCAACGATGCAGGCGCGCTTTCTGCTGCAGGAATTGGAGTCGCAATGGGCAGCGGTACTGCGCTCGCAGCAGCAAGCGCTGATGCGATTCTCCTTCGCGATGATCCTCGTGGAGTTGCAGAGTTGATCGGTGTTGCGCGAGAGACAATCGGAGTTGTTCGCCAGAATCTTTTTCTCGCGTTCATCTATAACGCTGCCGCGATTCCGTTGGCTGCGCTTGGCTTTCTTGGCGCGAATGGACCAATCATCGCGGCGGTCGCAATGGGGCTCTCCGATATTTCAGTTGTTGCAAACACGCTTCGCTTGCGCGCAAAGTTGTCAGGTCAGCGCAAGAGACTCGCTTCGGGTACACCATCCGTATGAGCAAACATTTCTTCCAAGCCGCGAATGAGAAGTTGATTGCAATGAGTGTTCTTTGCGTGCTCAGCGCCGCATCAACAGGATGTGTGACGCAAGCGCGAACAATGTCCAGCCTGCCATGCGCTGCGGAGATTCATGCGAATGTCACAACTGCCGTGACGAAGTTGACCGCGCAGGCCGCTGCTGATCCTTCAAACAATGACACGCAGTTATGCCTTGCGTATGCATTTATTGCGCAAAAGAAATTCCCTGCTGCGATCGAAGCCACTTCGAGAGTTCTCGCAGTTGATAAAGTCAATCCGCTTGCACTGCGCATGCGTGCATTTGCGCGCTATCGACTTGGTGTTTATCAAATGGCGATTGATGATGCGAGCGCATCGCTGAAGTTTGAGACTTCAGGTGAGGCATACGAAATTATGGGCAAGTGCCGATTGCATATGGGCGATTCTGCAGGTGCTGCAGAAGACTTTCGCATTTGGGCAAATCTTGACAAGTCGATCGAAGCTCGTTGTTGGATGGGATCAGCACAGTGGACAGGCGGCGATCAAGCTGGGGCGTTGAAAACTTGGGAGACTGCTGAACTCGTAGCGCCGAAAGACCCTGAGCCATTCATTTGGAAAGCTGGATTTCTATTTCGTGCTGATGATAAAAGCGGCGCGCTTGAGGCAGCGAAGCGAGCGGTGGAACTTGCTCCAGATTCTCCGCAGACACTTGGAACACTCGCACGAGTTCAATCTTGGAGTGGTGATGCAAAGGGCGCTGCAGAAACTGTTGCGCGACTTGCAAAGACAAATCCAAATGCCGCAGCAAAGTTGACTGAAAAACTGAAGACGTCAGTTCCCGCTGTAAAGGGTGCATGAGTTTTCAGATTTTTCTGCGAAAGTAATACGAGGTTGTCACACCTGCATCGACTTGGTTTTGGGTGACTGCAACCAATTCCCACTGCGCGAGTCCCATCCACTGAACGAGCAACATGTCATCGACTGGCACGCCGCTTGGAAATTGAACATTATTCGCCGTCGCTTGGATCGCACTTCCAATAGGGTCCAGGCTTCCCGTCGAATCTATGCCGAAAGATGCACTCAATGCATTTGTTGGTGTATTCAGCCAGACAGTTCTGGCGTTGCCTGCGACTGTGAAGACGAGGCGCGAATATGCATACGTTGGATTCGAACTTTGCAGAGTTGCCGCAGCGGCATCGCGTGACGCAGCGGAAGCTTCGCGAGTGACGGAGAGATCCGCAGACCGCAACAGTGCGGCACCTGCGATACACACAGAGAGAATGCAGAGTGAAACGATCCAAGGAGATTGTTGTGTCTTCATCGCAGGAAGGTACCTTCTGCTCCGCAGTGCAAGCCACCTCTACACAATTTTCGGATTCGTCATCGTTGCAGACGCGGACGAAAGTCATCGTCATCTTGGTTGCGGCATTAGGCTATTTCGTAGACATCTTCGACCTGCTTCTCTTTGCAATCGTGCGGGTCGACAGTTTGAAATCAATTGGAATCGCTGCGGATCAACTGAAGCCAACTGGTTTATGGTTGGACAACTATTTGCAAGTCACAGGATTGGTCATCGGCGGAATCGTCTGGGGAATTCTTGGTGATCGTCGCGGGCGAATTTCGGTGCTCTTTGGGTCGATTCTTGTCTATTCAATCGCAAACATTCTCAATGCCTTTATCGCAGACGCACCGACAACTGGTGCAGGGGCGATACTGCACGCATTTGGACTTGGAAGTGCGATCAATCAATATGGAGTGTTGAGATTTATTGCCGGATTTGGTCTCGCTGGAGAACTCGGCGCAGGCATCACATTGGTCAGCGAACTTGTCAGCAAGGAACGTCGCGGACTTGCAACAACCTTCATCGCAACCATAGGCATCCTCGGCGCTGTCGTTGCATATTTGATCACACGAGTGGTCGAATGGCGCACTGCCTTTTTGATCGGCGGCATTATGGGGCTTGCGCTTCTTGCGCTTCGAGTTGGCGTGGTCGAAAGTGGAATGTTCTTGAAAGTGCAAACACAACATGCCCCATCTCGTGGTGCGATTTGGTTGTTGTTTTATCCATGGACTCGCGCGCGCAGATATTTGTGCGTCATCTTGTGCGCAGTCCCCATTTGGTTTTCTGTTGGAATTTTAGTTAAGTATTGCGATTCAATCGGCGCAAGTATGGGAATGCCCGAAGGTGCGCGTCCTTCCCCTGGACTTGCAATCATGTGGTGTTATGTTGGTCTTGCAGTCGGCGACATTTGCAGCGGTCTCTTGAGCCAGTTGATTCACTCACGACGAAATGCGCTTTGGATTTTCCATCTGTTGACTATTGCTGCGACGGCGCTCTATTTCACAATCGGATCTTCATCGTTGACGACCTTTTATGTATGCGTCACATGCATTGGATTTGCTTGTGGATATTGGGCCGTCTTTGTCACAATAGCCGCCGAACAGTTCGGCACAAACCTGCGTGCAACTGCTGCCACAACCGCTCCAAATTTGGTGCGATGGTCGGCAGCAGCGGGAGCGTTCTTCTGGACGCAATGTGAGGTACTGCTTGGAAATGGTCCAAGTGCTCCGTGGCAAGCTGCGTTGATTGTCGCAGCGATCATTGTGCCAATTGCCATGATTGCGGTCTTCTTCTTGCCCGAGACATTTGGACGCGATCTCAATTTCACAGAAGAATGAGTGGGGCGATAGCGACCCTATGTTCACTTTGAATCTGCCGTATCTTTGAGCCCATGCACAGTATCCACGCAATCATGTCTTCCGTCCTGGATTTCGCGGGGCTCTATCCACCAGCTCTGCTCGAACCCAAATCCGCAATCGAGCGATTCGCCCAGTTGAACAATTCGCCACGCGATTGGATGCTTGGCCGTCTCGTATGGCCTGCCGCCAAATTGGAAGAGTTGTCCACACTTGCTGTTGGACTTGCGCCCGAAGCAGTCGCACCAACAACTGAAGGTGCGTGGGCGATCAGTTGCGTTCTTGCTCCTGTCGGCACTCCAGAGTTTGAACAGGATCTCGAGCGCGTGCAGGATTTCAACGAACTTCACGAACAAGAAGGTCAAGCAGCCATGCGAATCGATTCAATTGAGATGCGTGGAAACGATGCACCATCGATTGAACTTGGACTCAGTCAATTGCCCGACGATTTGTTTCCATATTTTGAACTCTCGCTCGATACAGATCCACGAGGTTTGATTGCTGCGCTTGTTGGCGAAGAAGCGGGCGCAAAGTTTCGCACTGGAGGAACGACACCTCAAGCCCATCCAGCGGCAGAAAACTTGGCGCGTGCAATGCATGCATGCGCAGCGGCGGGAGTTCCATTCAAGGCAACCGCTGGAATGCACCGCGCACTTTGTCACTTTAATCCAGCTGCAGGTGCGAAGCAATTTGGATTCCTGAATCTGCTCATCGGTGCTGCAATGATCTATGGCCGCAAATTTGATGTCGAGGGATTGACACAATTTCTGAATGTCGAGTCTGTTGAAGACATCGACTTCAGCGAAAAAGCATTGAGTTGGAATGGCGTTCGCGTCTCGACCGAAGAAATAATGGAATCTCGTGCGCGATTCTGCCACTCATATGGATCATGCTCGTTCGAAGAACCGTGGGATGACCTTGTTGCAATGGAATTGATCCGCGCCATTCCAAGCGGCGGTGCAGCATGAGTTCGATGGCTTCTGGTACTGGCAATTCATGGGTTGAAGGCGCAAACGATCCTGCAGGAGATTTTCCGCTGGCAAATCTGCCGATAGGTGTTGTTGCAGGCGAAGGTCGTGGACTTCGAATTGGCATTCGCATTGGTGCGTTCATTGTTGATTGTCGTGCGCTTGCAGCAAGCGGTCTTCTCAATCGACTGGATCGAACAATCATCGACGCACTTGGCGGTCAATCTCTCAACGCGTATATGGCTTTGGGGCAAAGTGCGTGGCGATCTGCACGCGCAGAATTCACGCGTCTTCTTGCGGAAGGAACAGCGGATTTGCGAGATCATCCGTCGCGCAATTCAATCATGCTTCCAGAGTGGGGAATGACTACGAAAGTTCCTTGTGAGATTGGTGATTACACAGATTTCTATGCCTCTGTTCATCACGCGACAAATGTTGGAAGCATGTTTCGCCCTGATAATCCGCTGCTTCCAAATTGGAAAAACTTGCCGATTGGATATCACGGACGTTCGAGTTCGATGGTTCCAAGCGGCACCCAAATCATTCGCCCAAATGGTCAAACTGTGACACAAGATGAAGGTCCACCAACATTTGGTCCCACTCGACTGATGGATTATGAAATGGAAGTTGGTGCACTCATCGGCACAGGAAACGTAATCGGCGAACCTATACGCATCGATCGTGCGATGGATTCTGTCTTTGGTTTGTTGCTCTTGAATGATTGGAGTGCGCGGGATATTCAGAAGTGGGAGTATCAACCTCTTGGTCCATTCGTTGCGAAAAATTTCGCGTCGACACTTTCTGGTTGGGTTGTTTCGCTCGACGCACTCGAGCCATATCGAATTCCGATGCCTGCGCGTCCAGTCACTGATCCTCAGCCGCTTCCATATTTGCGTTGGTCAGATGATTTCGTTCTTGATGTCAACTTGGAAGTGCTGATTTCTAGCGCTGGAATGCGAACTTCTGGAATTGCGCCAACTCGCATTAGTCTTGGAAATTATCGTGACATGTACTGGTCCATTGCACAGATGATCGCGCATCACACCAGCGGCGGATGCAATCTGCGCACTGGAGATTTGTTGGCAAGCGGTACGGTCTCTGGTCCGACAGAAGACTCTCGCGGTTGTTTATTGGAACGAACGTGGCGCGGTACGAAACCAATTCAACTTGGCGACGGTACCGAACGAAAGTTCTTGCAAGATGGCGACGAAGTCATAATGCGAGCATGGTGTGAACGAAAAGGATTCCCGCGCATTGGATTTGGCGAGTGTCGAGGAGTTGTAATGCCAGCGAAACCAATCTGATTCATTTCTCGACTCAGTTTCTGGACTTAGTTTCTGGACTTAGTTTCTAGAAGAGGCTTCGCTCCTCAGATATCCGGCCATCTTGCTGCGGTCGATCGCAATCTTTACTCCAGGCTTGATCTTGAGCGCGTCATTCGTTCCAGCAGGTGTTTCGATCACAAACTGAACACCAGGTCCGCTGGGATATCTCTTGAGGCGATTTTGATACTGATTCTCAGATTCGCTCTCGCTCTTAGGCGCTTCCTTCTTCATAGAAAAAACTGAAACGACAGTTCCATCTGGCGCGAGATATGCGATATCCATATCGATGAGGCAGTTGATCATCCAAAAACTGCGGTCATTTCCAGATGGAAAAACGAAAATCATCCCAGTCTTGGGGGCAATCTCTGGGCGATTCGAAAGTCCGCGCTGAATATTGGCGTCATTCGCCGCAACTTCCAAGTCAAAGTCCTCTCCTTGAATGACAACGCGTTCGACGGGCAAGCCGCTCTTTGCTTTCACGGGTGGTGTCTTTCCTGCAGCAGTCTTGTCGTCCTTCGAATCATTTCGATTGGCTGCATACGCAAGACCTCCCATAACGACCACGACGAGTGCGAGAAGTCCGATTCTGATTGCGGTTGTTCGTTTCATAATTATTGCGTCAATGAAGTTTCAACCACTATGACCAAGTATTGACATTCGATCCACCAGATTTTTCACCAGTCGAACCTTTGCCATCCGGCTTGGGATCTGGCGAGTTTTCCCAACTGAGCGGATAGTTCATGTCGTCAAGTTCCAGAGCAGCCTTTGTGGGAAAGAGTGGTCGGAATGTGTCGCACATCACTGCAAGTTCGTCAGACTTCGTCGCACCGATGGAAGCTTCAATCGTTCCAGGATGCGGTCCGTGTGGAATTCCTTGCGGATGCAGCGTGAGCGAAGCGCTCTCGATACCACGCCGCGCTTTGTAATTTCCTTCGACGTAATAAAGCACTTCATCGGAATCCAAATTCGAGTGGTTGTATGGAAGCACAATCGCCAGCGGATGAAAGTCCAACAAACGCGGGCAAAATGAGCAAATTACAAAGTTCCGAGCTTCGAAAGTCTGATGCGTTGGCGGCGGCAAGTGATGCTTGCCCACGATTGGGCTGAAGTCGTCAATATTGAAGATGTATGGGTAATAGCAACCGTCCCAGCCGACAACATCGAGTGGGTGATAGGTGTACATATATGAATGCACCATCCCTCGCGTCTTGATTCGCACTTCAAATTCTCCTCGCTTGTCGAATGTCATTGGCAATTGCGGAATGCGCAAATCGCGTTCGCAATATGGAGCGTGTTCGAGAAACTGTGCTGTTTGCTTCGAGAGATATCTCGGCGGCGGAAGAATGTGCGATCCGTTTACAGATTCGATAAGTAAGAAACGCGGATTGGGTTGGCCATCCGCAGTCGGATCGAAAATCATCTGGTAGATGATTCCCTTTGGAATAATGATGTAATCCTTCGCTCGAAACTTGAGCGTTCCAAATGTTGTGTGAACTGTTCCAGAACCATGATGCACAAAAATGCATTCGTCCCCAGTGCCGCTCTTGAACCAATAGTTCATCGGCTCTGATGGAACACACACTGACATTTCAACATCTTCATTTCCAAAGAGAACAACGCGGCCAGTGATCGGATCACCTTTGGGTGGCATCGGAGAACTTCGAACATGTCGCATGCGCATCACTTCGCGCTCGACATATTCCGTCTTTGTGGAATAGATCGGTTTCCATCCAGTGACTTGTGTCGGTGGATGAATGTGATACAGAGTTGAAGTCGGTCCAACGAACCCTTCGGTTCCAAAGACTTCTTCGCTGTACAGCGCGCCGTCAGGACGGCGAAACTGAATGTGACGCTTCGGAGGTAGTTGTCCCAATTTCGTGTAAAAAGCCATACTGCCCTATTGTACGGCTCAGCGAACTTCGCTGAGGCGCCCAAGAGAATTTCGTGAACGAATCAACTTTCCAACCTAGACCAGATCGTCAATCCCTTCCGTGCATTGTGCATGACGAGCCAGAATGGTTTGTGCTGAACAAGCCAATCGGATGGCATTCAGTTGCCGCTCGTGTCACCGATGGCGCGCCGACGGTCGAACAGTGGCTCGCAGAATCTTTTACAGCGCAGCGCGCGCTGACCGAATGTGGGCTTGTGCATCGGCTTGATCTTTCCACCAGCGGGTGTCTCTTGGTTGCTCGCACTGCGCAGATGCACCAAACTTTGCGCGATAATTTTTCTGCGGGATTCGGTGGGTGGTCAATCGAGAAAAAATATCTTGCGCTTGCGACGCGTGGAGTGGAATCTCGTGGAGAATTTTCGCTCTGTTTTGCTGGTCGCCACAAAGGTTCTGCAAAGGTCACGGTCAGTGAAGTCGGTCATCGAAATGAGCGGGGGGCTTGTCGTTGGTGCGTGCTTCGAGCAGGCGCTGCGAATATCGACGCAACCGATCCGCGCGCATTCGACCTTGTTGAAGTGGAAGTTGTTGGCCCCGGCAGGCGCCATCAGATTCGTGCGGGATTCGGTTCGCTCGGGCATCCGTTGGCAGGGGATTCTCTTTATCGCGGCACAGAACTTGCAAATGAGTGGAATGAAAATTTCGCTGCGCTGCACTCGTGGAAGTTGACAATCACTGGAATTCAGGTCGAGAGTCCTCGGCCTCGTTGGGCGGAGCTGACTCGCTAGCGTGGATCAGACCAAGGTGGGAGGTCTGAGGCACTTCGAACTTTGTCATCTGGGATAGATACCAACAGCAATTGATGCGGTGAGAGTGATTGGTCACCATGATTCCAAAACGGGAGCGAAAAGCGACCGCCGGTACGCAAGTCGTCCACCGTCAATTTGCCGGTCCCCGAAAAAATTCCATCAGAATTACTGCATGAAAATTGTCCGTTGATTTGAATGTCTATTTGATTTTCGTGGGGTCCTTCAATCGATTGTTCATCGCTCAGAAGCGATGTTTCATTTTCACGGACTTCATTCAATTCGAATTGATGAAAAGTTCTGCCGATCACCACGGCAATGGTTGTCATCGGATCACTCCATTGACATTGAGTATCGCTCCACTCGATACCTTCAATTTGGACTGTCACACCTGGCTCAGCCAGAGAATCCAAAAGCGCAGAGACTTGGGATTGCATTGGAGCTTTCACACCAATGGTTCGATCAGGGTTGAGATACCAGCGTGCCGCAGGCTCGAGTTCTTGATATGAAGAGTGAGAATTCGTTTGGATATTTTTATACAGCATTTGGTCTTCTCCTAGTGCTGTTGACATCCATACTGATGAAGAATCGATCTGGAAGCGAGGCGCAAGTTTCAAAATCGCTGGGCTTGAAAGGCACGCTCTGAATTCGTCCGCGACTCCTTGCCAATCACCGTCTTTCGATGCTATTTCCACCATCGTTGTCAATCGTCCAATCAAGAGGTTTGAGAAATCGTTTTTGAGCGACTCGACGTCGACAATCTGATCATTCGTTTCAGGTTGAATTTGGTGAAGTTTCTCCGCAGCAAGTGCAAGGTTTCCACTTTTGATTGAGTCCAGAATCGAAGACACCTCTTGTTCGCAAAGTGCAGCGCGAGCAATTGACTCTTCCAAAAGGCGCTGATCCTCTGAAAGAACTTCTGCGCGCACACCGATACGGGCGGCAAGGTCTTGAAGGGCGGCAATGACGATCGGGAGATCACTCTTTGGCCCATCGCCTTCAGCAATCAGAGTTGTGAAAGCAACCATTTCATCCAAGGTCTGGATGTCGGCAAGTTCAGTAGAGCGGCTCGTTATCCAGGCGAGTGATTCGTCGCGAGTCTTCAGTACGATTTCCATTTCACTTGCCGACTGTTTGCATTGTGCAGCAAGTTCTCGAACTGTATCGAAACGAGTATCCGCAGGAATGGCCATCTCTTCGAATGTCGCCAATGTCTTTGACATGGATTCTGCAAGAGTTGTTTCTGTGTTTGCGTTGTGAATTTCTTCCAGAACTGAAGTCAACTCTAATTGCATTGCATCGCGTGCAGTCAAGAGTTCAACCACAGCCATTGCAACTTGACCACTTTTCGCAACAGATTCGGTAAGTTCCGGAGGATTCCGATCCGTCGGGAGGGGCTTTGCAAGAACCTCAGAGGCTGCGGCAATATCTTTCAGCGTTGCAGAGGATTCGATGGTTTCTCTTTGCTGTTTGATTTGATCGAGAGTCTCGTCTTGCATTGCCGTCAATTTGATGCTGTCGGTTTTCAAACGGGAGGCAAGTTCCGCCACCATCTCATCCGTGAATCCGCCATCATTTGGATGTGGTGCCTGAGCGTTCTGCAGATCGTCGAGCGCACCTTGGATCGCTGGAATCGTTCGATCTTCGACTGCAAGAGCTTTGTCAACACTGCTCACTTGTTCCGACCACCATGCGCGGTTTTCAGTTCTTCGCTTCGCAGATTCCATCAAGTCGCGAGCTTCTTCTTGGGCTGTGACCACTTGACGTTCGTCCAGAATGCGAACCACAACTTGATCCCACCATGGAGCAACGACTATTTGGCGGATGCGTGAAGAGAGTTGGTTTGCTGCAGCAGTTTCTCCAGATTCCTCTGGATTTCCTTTGGAACTTTCGGCTCGTCCGCGTGCGGCCATAAGGTCTGAATTGAGAGTTTCCAAAGCATCTCGATCGACCCAGTATGACCAACCAAGCCACCCAACGATTCCAACGAGAAAAGCCCCAACGCAAGCCAAGACAAGAATTATCTTTTTACGTGGAGATTTCTTTTTCGACGAGATTATTTTTTCGGCATCAGCAACCGCATCTTCGTATTCGCGAGAGGCAACAACTTCTTCTTCACCCACGGTATCTAAGCCATCCAAGCCAGCGTCTCCATCCAAGCCAGCGTTGCCATCTATGCCGGCCTCGCCGTCCTCCCCATACAAGCCGTCCTCGCCGTCAATGATTGGCATCTCCTCCTCGGGCAATCCGTCGAAAGGGTCTCCAATGTTTTCGTCATTTTTTTTGGGGTCGCTCATTTTTTATTCGAATTAGAAAGTGAATATCTTAAAGGTTGCCCCGACGTTCCTGTTCCGTTTCAAGTGCTTCAAAGAGCGCCTTGAAATTGCCTTTGCCGAAGGATTGGCTCCCTCGTCTGCAAATGACCTCGAAGAAAAGTGTTGGGCGATCTTGCAATGGTTTGGTGAATAGTTGCAGGAGATAACCCTCATCGTCAGAGTCAACCAGAATGCCTAAATCTCGCACGCGTTGGTGATCCTCTTTCACAGCATGATGTCCGTGGCTGGTCAGCATTGCATCGACGCGCTTCCAAACAGTTTCGTAATAAGACTCTGGAATTGCAAGGAAATCAACCCCGCGGTTGCGAAGTTCAGCAACACTTGTCAACTCGTCATCGGTTCGTAGCGCAAGATGTTGGATACCTGGACTCATGTTGTGCCATTCGAGATACTCCTGCACTTGGCTCTTGCGCTTGCCGTCTGCTGGTTCGTTGATCGGCATCTTGATCAAGTGATTTCCAGATGCCATCACTTTGCTCATCAGAGCTGAGAAATCGGTCGCGATGTCTTTTTCGTCAAAGTGCTTAAACATCTTGAAGCCCATCACATCTTCGTACCACTTCACCCAGTAATTCATCTTGCCCATTTCGACATTACCAACACAGTGATCGACAAATTTCAAACCGCATGGATGTTGCAAATTGAAGGCGTTAAGGCCATAGTTTTCGACCTTGCGAAAGCCGGGGCAAAACAAAGCGCCTTGCTTCAAATTCGGAAGGTCGAATTTTCCTGTGCGACTTACAAAAGAATGAATCACTCTGCCGTATGTCTGAATGCCCGCCATCGTGACGGTTCCATGAGCATCTTTGAAAGTGCGAGGTTCATATGCAGACTTGCCGCCGTTCTTCGTTGCGCATTCCCAAGCGCGCTCTGCATCGAAAACCGTGAAGGCGACATCCTTGATTCCGTCGCCATGCAACTTGATCTCTTCAGCCGCTGGGTGCTTGTCGTGAAGAGGGGTCTCAAGAATCAGTCTGATGTTGCCTTGAGTCAGCATGTACTGCGCGGAGTCTCGATTTCCTGTGGTGAGATCCGAAATCTGTTCAACTTGGAAGCCAAATGCGGACGCATAAAAGAACGCCGACTGTTTCGCATTCCCGACATAAAATCGAACATGATCGACGTCGATCAAGGTCAGTGGATCTGTCGTTTGATTTGGGCTTGCCTGATTACTTGTGCTTAATGTTGCCATAAAATGATGGTATCGTCTTGCCCCTTATGAGTGAGAGCAAGCAACCGTCCAGTTTTGGGAAAAAAGTTGGAATCGCAATTGCGATTCTTCTTGCAATTGTTGTTGTCTTTGTTGTGGTGATGTGTACCGCGGGGCAAGCCAAGTTTCTTGAGTCTCCTGCAGATTTTCCTGCGCCAAATAATTAGTTTTGCAAGCGAACAGCATCTACCATTCAAATCACAATGAGCAATCGAACGAATCCTCCAGCAAAAAGACTTGAAACAGTCGAACCTGTCGGAAAACGGGTGCTTATTCGTAAGGATGAAGACAAGAAAATCACAAAGGTCGGAATCCATCTTCCAGACAAAATGGAAATCCCAACACTGACAGGTCGCGTGGTTGCGGTCAGCGCTCAAGTCGCGCGTGACGCAGATTATTCCGTTGCGCAATATGACCGCGTCCTCTTTCATCCAAAGAATCTGATTCCTGTGGATTTCGAAGGGGACAATCGTCTCTTTGTAGTGCCAATCGAAGATGTCGTTGCGATTTTTCGCACCGCAGGCGTTGGCGATTCGTGAACGCTTCGATTTCAAGTGCTTCTGCTGAAATTATTGCGGTTTCACAAGCAAGTCGGCCGTTCAATGTGACGATCGAACCGCCAGGTTCCAAGAGCGAGACAAATCGTTACTTGATGTTGGGCGCGCTTTCAAACGGAATTTCGAAGCTTGATTCTCCGCTGCACGCTGCAGACACCGATCTCTTTATGGATGCGCTGCGATCGATCGGCGTTCCAATCGAATGTGCAGAATCATCGGCGAATATTCACGGTTGCAATAGTCGATTTGCAGGAGGATCAACGGTCAATCTTGGCGATGGCGGTACGCCAACTCGATTCATGATGGCGATCGCAACACTCGCCCGCAAGCCTGTTGTGATCGATGGCAGCGCAAGAATGCGTGAGCGACCGATCTCTGAAGGTGTAGAACTTTTACGTGCGCTCGGTTGCAAGATTGAATACGCCGAAGAAGAAGGAAGACTTCCAGTTCGAGTCGGTGGTGGTCGAATGCCCCGTGGTGGGAAGATCGAAGTTGGGCGAACCGCGTCCAGCCAATTCATCTCAGCCATTCTGATGCTCGCTCCGCGATTGGAAAAAGGAGTTGATCTATTTGTCAATTCCGAATTGCTGACGAGTCCTTCGTATGTCGAATTGACGCTCTATGCTTTGAAAAAATGGGGGATTCCATTTGATGTTCTTCGCAACGAGAGCGGTCAGATCACACGCGTGACTGTCCCGCACTTTGACTTGTCTTCATGCGCCGTCGCAATTGAGCCTGATGCAAGCAGCGCTGTTTATTTCCTTGGTGCGGCATCGATTGTCCGCGATGCACGCGTGACAATTCAAGGACTGCCGCGTCTTTCTCGCCAGCCAGACGCAGCGTGTTTGCCTGCATTTGTATCGATGGGCGCACATGAATGGTCTGGACCAAACGGAATGGGAATTGAGGGAACTGCAACACTCAACGGGATCGATGTCGATGCCTCGCGTTGGCCTGATGGCGCTCTTTGTGTCGCAGCAGTCGGTGCTCTTGCAAAGGGTCGAACGCGTATTCGCGGACTTGAGACTTTGAAGGTGAAAGAGTCGAATCGGGTGCAAGTTCTTGCTGAGGAACTTACAAAGATGGGTTGCCGCGTCGAGACCACTCCAAGCAGCATCACGATTGATCCTGATTTTACAACTGCTCGCCCGATCTTGATTGACCCACGAGGCGATCATCGAATTGCGATGACCTTCGCAGTGCTCGGTTTATCGCGACCAGGCATTTCAATTGGCGATCCTCGATGCGTTTCAAAGAGTTATCCGAACTTTTGGCGAGACTTCGCACTCCTGACCGATTCGCCTCGCTGATACACTCGGTCTCTTCGACATGGGTCCATTTCTTTCATTCGCGCGACGCCTCCTTCAGTACCCTGGTCAACTCGCCTTGGCGCTATTTTTCGCAGCGATTTCTGCTGCAGGACTTGGTGCGGGATTGTTGGGTTTAGCACCAATTCTTAGCCTGATTCTGGGTGAAAAGGGAACTGCGCTCCCAGAACTTGCCACGCAGTTCAATCAAGGGAAGCCTGTTGTTGCGATACCAGACTTTGTAATTGGCTGGCTGCCAGAGGGAAGATTCGAAGGAGTGATGTTGGTCCTTGGGGGCTTGGCGCTGCTGACTGTGCTTGGAGCTGCAGCGAATTTTACACATCAATTTATCTCGATTCATTTGTGCGCCAAGGTCATTGCACGCATCAGACTTGATGCATTTCGTCATGCGATTCGGATGCCGCTTGGCGAGGTCGTACGACTTGGGCCTGCGGAGTTTGCAAGCCGCGTGATCAGAGACACTGCAGAATTACAGAGTGGTCTTCTTGCGTTGACAAGCAAGACAGTTGCTCAACTCACGAAGGGAATCGCAGCATTTATTGCTGCAATCGTGATCGACTGGAGAATCGTTGTGGTCGCGGCAATCGCAGGTCCATTGCTTGGGATTATTTTACGAAAGTCTGGCAAGCGCATTCGGCGCGGTGCGAAAGGCGCGCTGAAACATCAAGCAACGCTTTTGCGAGTGACCGGCGAGAGTCTTCAAGGTCTTCGTGCGATCAAGACTTCCACAGCAGAGAAAAGCATGTTGGGGCGGTTTCGTCGCGCAAATTCCTTGGTTGTCAGCGAGCAACTTCGCGCTCGAACTGCGCAAAGTCTGGCAAGTCCGCTGATCGAAACGCTGACGATCCTTGTGGTCATTGCGTTGGCAGCACTTGCGGTGCGGGAGATCCTTCGCGGAAGTTTGACTTTCGCTGAATTCCTGCTTTCTTTGGGCGCGCTTGCAGTTGCTGCAGGTTCTGTGCGTCCATTGACAGGCCTTGCGGCGGAAATGCAAGCGGCCAGCGCGCCAGCCGAACGACTTCAAGAACTTCTTGCAATTGAAGCAGAGCCAACAAACACGCGCAGTCGACCAAATCTCCTTCGCCATCAACATTGGATCAGATTCGAAGGTCTTTCATTTCAATATCCAAACGCTGAAGTTCTTGCTCTGAATGAAATCAATTTAGAAATTCGTCACGGAGAACATATCGCGATCGTCGGACCAAACGGTTGTGGAAAGACCACTCTCTTGTCGATGATCCCGCGTTTGTTGACTCCAAAAACTGGTCGAGTACTTATTGACGGCGCAGATATTTCCCAAGTGAATCTGAAAAGTTTGCGGCGCCAGATCGGAGTTGTGACTCAAGAATCTGTGCTGATTCAAGGGACTATTGCGCAGAATATTGCTCTGGGTATGGCAAGTGCGACGGATTCTCAGATCCAAGAAGCTGCCCGTCGCGCTCATGCCGATTCATTTATCCAAGCCATTCCAGGCGCGTATAGCGCCGATGTTGCGGAGCAGGGGGCAAGTCTTTCAGGTGGTCAGCGTCAGCGAATGTCAATCGCGCGTGCAGTCTTGCGCGATCCATCGATCTTGATCTTGGATGAGGCAACGAGTCAGATCGATGCAGAAAGTGAAGCGCAAATTTCTCAAGCGATTGCGGAGTTTGGCCGTGAGCGAACGGTGATCGCAATCGCGCACAGACTTTCAACCATGCTTGCAGCTGATCGAATCATTGTGATGGATCGTGGAAGGATCATCGATTCTGGAACGCATACTGAATTGCTCGTGCGCTGTGATGTTTATGCAAGACTTGCAAAGGCGCAGATGCAATCAGCTGATGATTCGATGCCCGAGGCCATCTCCCAACAACATTAAGGCGTCTGCGAAGCAGGTTCTGAAGTTTGCGCCGGCGCAGGCACAGCAATCGGTGCAGGCGCGACAATCGGTGCGGGCGCGACAACTGGCGCGGGCGCAGCAATCGGTGCGGGCGCGACAACTGGCGCTGGCGGATACGCAATGATCATCGGTCCGCGAGATGCAGCCCATATTGCATAAACCAAGGCAAGAGTGCAGATTCCCGCAACAACAAAGAGCCAAAATTGAATCGCCTTTTCCAATCGATCTGATTGTGCAACACGTCTCTGGGTCGATTGGGCAAGATTTTCAATCGCTCGCGATTGACGATCGCTCGTCGCTGCAAATGTGCTGAGCGCACCAGCGGTTTCGCGAAGACTCTCTGCAACACGAAGACTGACCTCGTGATTCAAATCAAGTTGTTGCTGCACCAACCCAAGGACTTGAGTCTGTTGATGGGATCCTTCAGCCAATTGTGTGAGGCCCCGCTCGAATGTTTGGTCTCGTTGACGCGAGCGAGCGCTGCTTTCCAAAAGGGTTTCAAGTACTTGCCCTTGTTGTCGTGCGAGCTGTGGAAGCGCATCGAGTGTTTTCGATAGCGATGTGAGCAGCGTGGTCAACTGTTTCTGAGATTCTGCTTGAGAAGAAAGTTGGTCGCGAAATTCAACCAAGAGCCGATTGTTATCCATTGGTTCCACAGGTTGTTGCGCAAAGACTTGAACAGAACGTTCAGCAATAACTTCAGTCGGCGCAACGGAAGGGGGTTGGCGCTTGAAGATTCTTGAGATGAATGACCCAATACCCATGGCTTCACACTACTGTATCGAACCGTGACGTGGCATGGATACTCATTCAATCGCTTGTTTCGTGCGATTCTCACATTGGCTTTGGGGGTCATTCTTTGCGCATGTGGATCTCATGAAGATTCTCCCGTTCCTGTGGGAAATCAATCGGCGAAATTGCAGGCGGTTCGCGTTGTATCCCTATCACCAGGCTTGACTGCAACGATGGTTGCGCTGGGCGTTTCCGACCGCTTGGTAGGGCGTACTCCTTGGTGCGAAGTTTCGACCGATGTGCCCATTGTTGGATCTCTTCTGGACTTGAACGCCGAGGCACTCGTGATGGTTCGACCGACAGTCATTCTCCTTCAACCTCCTGCGCAGGGAGAGATCGGTGGGCTCTCTGATCTCGCGGCGACTCATGGATGGCGAGTCGAACGATTCCGAATCGATTCGCTCGCAGATGTGCAGGCGATGCTTGAAAATCTTCCTAAAGTTCTTTGCGATCCAACCATCGAGAACGATTGTGCGAAGTTGCAGGAGCGGTCGCTCATTGTGCAGCACGAATTGACCAAAGCACTCGAACCAATCACAGACGCAAATCGTGCTGGACGAACTCTCGTTCTGTTGATCAGTTCCGAGAGTGTCGACGCAATGGGGTTTGGGAAAGGGTCATATATCGGCGACGCACTCGATCGAATGGGAGTGACCAATGCGCTGTTGAGAAGTGGATATCCATCGCTCGGTGCTGAAGATTTGGCGAAACTCGCTCCCGAAACTGTCGTGGTGATCTCGCAGCGTTCCGCTGGGGCAATCGAGCAACTTTCTCAAATTATGCCAAATTCTGCGCTGTATTCCATTCATGCGCCAGAACTTCTACAACCCGGTGGCGGGATGATTTCAGGTTTGATCAAGTTGCGAGAAGCATTGACGCAAGCGTGTCAAGCGCGTGATAAAGACTCGTCGACTTCAACACCAGAGGTCGCACCATGACCAAGCGGCAAGTACTAGGAATCTTGGTCATTGCGCTTCTGCTTGTGACAGGAGTGATCGCACGACTTTTGATTGGACGAGATCCCGCAGTTGGCGGAGTTCATTTCAATTGGCCAGATGAAAACATTTTCTTGTTGCGATTTGGTGCAGTGCGATCTGCAATA
>CAJCCX010000091.1 GCA_903961015.1 uncultured bacterium | reverse complement strand
TCAAACATGCTGCGCGCTGAAATCCAGCGCACCCTCCGGCGCGCGCCAAGACAACTACGCGGACTCCGGCTCGGCTTGCAAACTCGCGCAGGACATGGTCCCGACGGCGCACACGCAAATCGAAGTGCGTGCCCAGGGGGTTGGAAAGTTCTCTCGGGCGAGTTCCGCAGGCGGCCGACGGCACTTGCAATAAAATTTCGTAAATCAGATCGTGTCGGTCGCCGAGGACTGTCTGAGCCCCGAGAGGACTTTTCACGGCTGCCCACTGATGCATTTCCGCGGCTCATTTCCCTGTCTCGATTACGTGGCTCGACTCAGTGACGCGATTCCTCGCTCGATTCCCTCGCACTACTGCCCGCCGAAGATCGATTTGATCGCATCACCTGCACCATTGATGGTGTTCTGAATTGCGGTTCCACTTCCTTTGAGAAACGAAGCTGTTGCGTTACCCAAACTTGAAGACGCGCTACTCAATCCACTCATCATGCTCTGCGGCAGCCCAACAATTTTCGCCTCAACAATTGCGACAAGCAAATGGTTCATCAGTTGCGTTGAGACTTGCGCTGCAACTTCGCTCACTGGCGTCTTTGTTCCAATATCACTGATCAAGATATCTGGGATCGTGACAGCAATAGGCTTGCTGCCAACGAGAACAGTATCTCCAGTTGCAAAGACTTTAATATTTGTAACTTTCAATTGTCGAATCGTCACCGTTCCTGCAGATTTATCATCTTTAGTTGCTGGCGCAGGCGTTGCTTCCTCTTTGGTGTCAGTGCTTGTCAAGTTTGTGGCGACAACTTGCAGATTGACCTGACCTTTCACCTCGACCAAGTTGACCGTCACGCCATCAATGGAAAGTTCGTCAATTACAATGTCAGAGCCTAACAGTTTCGAAAGACCCGCAGTCACAGATGCGGTCTCGACGCTGATCATCGAACCATCTCCAAATCCATTTGGCTCTGCGATCTTCAGTCCAGAAACAGATGACTTCCCATCGAGAAGTCCGAGGTGAGTTGATCGAACGGTTGTTGTGACTCCAAGCACGCGCGTTCCCGCTGTGGAAATGACACGAGAAGCGATTGCGTCAAAGAAAAAGACAGTGGTCAGAATGCATGCAACTGCTAATGCGAGAATTCCAATCACGATCTTGCGAATCATTCGAGAATATGGGGTACGAGCGTGAGTTTCGACCGCTGGAGTCTTTGTGCGTGGCATTCAACTGAAGCCTATCATTATGCCCCAATGCCAAGACCTGAACCGACTGACCCAAAGAGCATCGCAGCGATGGCTCAAGTGCGCGAACTGATCTCATTTATCGGTGAAAACCCTGATCGAGAGGGACTCCTCGATACTCCCAAACGAGTCATTCAGGCGATGCAGGAACATTTCATCGGATACACCATGGACCCAGCAGAAGAACTCAGCCGCACTTTTTCCGAGATTGAGGGATACGACCAGATGGTCCTGCTGACGGGGATCGATGTGCATAGCCACTGCGAGCATCACATGGTTCCGTTTGTTGGTAAAGCGCATGTTGCGTATATCCCCAATGGAAAAGTTGTTGGGCTTTCGAAGCTTGCGAAGGTTGTCGACATCTATTCGAAGCGACTTCAAGTGCAAGAAAAACTGACTGCGCAAATTGCCAACGCGATTCAGACCCACTTACAACCACTCGGTGTGGGAGTTATCATTCAAGCTCGTCATTTCTGTATGTGTTATCGCGGCGTGCGACAACCGCACGCATGGACAACGACTAGCAAGTTGACTGGGATTTTCTTGGAAGATTCTTCGACTCGAACTGAATTCCTGCGACTGGTTTCAATTGGTCAAGCCCCTGCTGCGGGAATGTGACACGAGTGATTGGATGAACTGATTGGCGCGAGTCCGACAAAGTTGAAAACTAAAACGGCTGCATTCCCTGCGGCAATGTGACTGCATCGGTGCGTTCTTCAAGTTGTGCAATTGGCGCGGCGCAATAATCCAAGCTCAGTGCGGCGGCAGGTCGATTGTTTCCAGATCGCCCGAGTCCACCGAATGGAAGGCGACTGCTTGCGCCGGCAGTACCGACATTCCAGTTGATACATCCTGCACGAATACGCGGCGAAATGCGCTGCCAGCGCTCTTCGCTTGCAGTAAAAATGGCTGCTGCAAGCCCGAATTGTGATGCGTTTGCTTGAATGATTGCGTCGTCATCGTCTGACGCAACAGCAATCTGCACGAGTGGCCCAAACACTTCTTCGTCGGTCATGATGTCAAAGCGCTGAACTTGCATCACGCCTGGCGTAAGAAACCATCCTTCACGCTCCAACTTGGATGAAGAAAGAATCGATACTGCGCCTTCACGCACTTTGCGAGATTGAAATGCCAACACACTTTCGCGAGCTGCGCTTGAAATAAGTGGACCCATAAAAATAGGCTCATTCGAATCGCCAGAACCTATGAGCAGCGTGCTTGCGACTCTTGCAAACAGCGGAATGAAAGTGTCGGCGATCGATGCATCGACGATGATTCGTCGAGTGCATGAACAGCGCTGACCTGCTGTCGCAAATGCGGATCGAACGCACTCGATCACCGCTTGCTTCAGATGACAGTCGTCACAAACAATTGCTGCATTGCTTCCGCCCATTTCAAGTGCGACCATCCGTCCAGGACGATCAAGGTTGGCAGCAAGAATGCGTCGACCTGTGATCCACGATCCAGTAAAAAGAATGCCATCAATATCTGGATGATCGCTCAGTTTCGCTGCAACTTGAGGGCCACCAGAAATGACATTGAAGACTCCAGGAGGAAAGGCAGCAAGATCGGCGAGTTCTGCCAGAAGTTGACCAACCGCAGGCGTACGTTCGCTTGGCTTAAAAATGACAGTATTTCCAGCCAAAAGTGCAGGAACGAAATGACCGTTGGGTAAG
>CAJCCX010000090.1 GCA_903961015.1 uncultured bacterium | reverse complement strand
CGACTTATAGCCGACTGCTCTTTGTCGTGAAATGGACCTCCAAAGTATTGGAATCGATTGAGCCGAAAATGAAAGATCCCAGCACTGAGATGAATAGTGCGTGGAAGCTATTGACGAAAGTCGGGCCAGAACGACCAGATGCGCAGGTCGTTTATTCGATTGAGAAGTTTATGGATGTATCTCAAGCAATGATTCAGGACTATGCCATTGGCGTTATGCCTTCAGGACCATCCGACCCGAAGAAAATCAACGCCGTCGTTGAAGAGGCATTCAGTCGACTGAAGGAAAACGCTTCGAGAGATCGATGCGCGCTTAAATGTGGCTCGATCAATTGGCTGCCGATTGTTGGTGAGATCACACTTGATTCACGATTGAACTTGGAGAAATCTTTCCAAGAAATGCCTTTCTATTCAATCGTGCTGGTGTTTCACCAACAATTTGATAATTGGATTGCCCAACGCAAGCGATTTGTGACTCTGTATGACAGTGAACTGAGCAAAGCCTTTGAGAATTTGAAGACGGCTGGTGACACGATTGCGATGGAAAAATGCATGAAGATTCGAAATGATTTTCCTTGGGAAAAAATCTACACACCTCTCGACAAGGAAATTGCTGCGTTGCAAACTTGTCCGATATCCCAAGTCGCTTCTATTGCGGTGAGCGCACAGGATCTCATCAATTCGTGCGAAACAGCGAAAACTGGAAAGAAGAACAAACCAAGTCAATGAATGACGTTGTCGCCATCGCACTTCAGAAAGCTCGCGCAGAATTTGCGCGAGCGTCGACGACCGCTGCGCGGCAGTCGATGAGGCAAGTTCGTCAACTTGATCGTATTCGTGAAATCGACTCACGCTTCTATGTCATATTCGAAGTGGCATGTTTGTTTCGTGATAATTCGACTGCAGAAGCAACCAACACACTGCGCGGGATTGCGCCACTAAGTGACGCTGAATGGTTTGAATTGCAGTCGATTCTTGGAAGTGCGCCCGAGAACAAGTTTCCTGCCTTCGTATCAGCCTGCCGTGGACTTCGAAATCAGTTCACCCCTCCCATTATTTTGGAATCAGTTTCGCCCACCCAATCAACGCAAGACAACTCAATTTCTCCTGCATTGCTGATGGCAACGGACGGTTTGAAAGAAGCAATCGCAACGGAATTGCTAGATGGCAAGAGTAAGCAAGATATTGCTGCGGGTCTCGCTCATCAGGGATGGAATATGGAATCGGCGCTTCGCATAATCAACGAGGTCAAGGTTTCGATTGCGGATCACAAATCTTCACCTGAAGGTCGCAGACAATTTGCGAAGGCATATGCAAGACATGTTCTGTACGGATTGATTTGCATTTGCGCTGGCATTGGGGCAACTTGGTGGTCGTACAAAACAGCGACCGCCCAAGTTTTCTACTGGGCGTTTTGGGGGGTGATCGGTTATGGAGTCGCCGACTTTTTCTATGGACTCTTTGGCTGGATCAAATACAGTGCCTGATGCTGCGAAAGGTTTTCGATCATGAATCAACAAAGCACACGTTGGATTCTTGTTGCCGGTTCCCTCTGCGTTCACTTTTCTATAGCTGGATGCAGCACTCCACCTGAGGCGCCCAAGCAACTTCTGGTCGAAGCGCCGGTTGAGGAACCTACACCAAACAAAGTCGATCGCCCAAATCCGATTGCACCGAATTACCCCGCCCAAAGTTCATCAAATACAAAGTCGGGCGGCGTTGCAACTCCTGGCAATAAAACAAATGCGTCTGACGGCGGCAGTGGCAAATCAGGCGGCAGCGGAAAATCTGGAAGCGGATCTGTATCTGGTAGCGGCAGTGGAAAATCCACAAGTGCTAATAAAGGAAATGGAAAAGTTGATGGTTCTGGATCGGGCTCTGGATCGGGATCTGGATCATCACCCGCAGGCGGAAAGTCTGTAGCCGCCAAACCTGCGAGTGCCGCTTCACCGTCGCAGACTGGCGCTGGTCAAAGTGGTGCTGGTCAAAGTGGCGCTGCCTCTACTCCCGCTTCGACCAGCGGCACCAAACCAACTGGAACATCGCAGTCTGCAGCGAAGGGAGAAGTGGACGGTGCCGGTAAAGCAAATGGAAAGTCATCAAAGGATTTCTTTTCTGAAACGCCCCCCGCAGCT
>CAJCCX010000089.1 GCA_903961015.1 uncultured bacterium | reverse complement strand
TGTTGCAGATACTGACACCGACGGTGACAGCACTGCTGATTGCAATGATGGTTGCCCAGCAGATGCGAACAAAACTGCACCCGGCATTTGTGGTTGCGGTGTTGCTGATACTGACACCGACGGCGACAGCACTGCTGATTGCAATGATGGTTGCCCAGCAGATGCGAACAAAACTGCACCCGGCATTTGTGGTTGCGCTGTTGCAGATACTGATACCGACGGCGACGGCACTGCTGATTGCAACGACAACTGCGTCCTCATCGCAAACCCAGGTCAAGAAGATTGCAACGGCAACAGCATTGGTGACACATGCGATATCGCATCTGGTCAAGCGCTCGATTGCAATGGCAACAGCATTCCAGACTCTTGCGATATCTCCTCAGGCACAAGCGCCGACGGCGATAGCGATGGAATTCCCGACGAATGCGAGCCAACTCCAGCCATCCAATTGGTTGTCGTCGGATCGCCATCATGCGTGACTGCTCCTGGATCTGAAGTCTCGTATGAAATTCAGGTCATCAACCCACCATTTGGGTTGGTGGCGGGCCAGTTCTTCGTCGAGTGGGATACAACCACCTTTGCGTTGATCGGCGTTTCTGCTGGCGATGCTCCGTTCAATTCCATTCCATATTCTTCAGACAATGTTGAACTGGGACGAGTCTTCTTGATCGCTTCGGTTGATGGAGGAGGAACGGGTACTTCCGAGAGTCGAACTGTTGCACGTCTGCAATTCCAAGCGCTGACGGTGAATTGTTCGCCAACTGTTCCTCAGGTTCGATTTATGGCTGCGCTTCCGCAAATTCTCACGGATGGACAAGGTGGATCGGAAACATTGCCGCTCACGAATCCAATTGCAGTACGAATTGATGGAATTGCTCCTGTGATTACGGGGACGCCAGCGAGCATCACCGTAGATGCGGATGCGGGTCCTGGTTGTGCGAGTGTTCAAGTTGTTGTTCCGCCAACTGCAAGCGATAACTGTGAAGTTGCTACTTTCACATTCTCGCGATCAGACGGAGAAGTCATTACTGCACCGTTCCCATGCGGAACGACGACAATGACTTGGGTTGCAACTGATTCATGTGGATTGTCGTCTAGCACGTCATCAACTGTGACCGTCAATCCATTCCAAACAGCTTTCGTTGAAGTTCAAACGAATGGAGCAACTGGAAACTTCCAGAGGTGCATCACTTTCACTCTCAGTGGTGATGGTGCGACTCACACAACCTCTGAAGTTTTGACCTTCAATAGTGGTATTGGAAGCACTCAACTTCGTGTGCCTGTTGGGAACTATGGTTGCGTGACTGCAGATGATCGCCTTCACACTCTTTCGCAACAGGCCGAACTTGAAGTATCAGGCACTCAATATGTTGCCGATTTTACTGGTTCGCAAGCACTTTTCCCAGGAGATTTGAACAATGACAATGTCGTTGACGTGGTTGACTGGGGAGTTCTCGTTGTGCGAATTGGACAGACTGCCTCGGTGAATACGAATTGTGAGACTCCGGCATTCCAAGCGGATGTGAACGCAGACGGCTTTGTGAATGCAGTCGACGGCAATTTGCTGCTGAATGTGATTCTGCTCGGTGGCGAGACCTGTTCAAGCGGAGCTGCCGATGGCGGCGCCAATGCTCTGCAGTCCATCTCTGTGAAGAAACTTACAGAAATGGGCATTGCGAATGCAGAGTCTTGCGATATTGACAACAACGGAATCGTTGATCTCTTCGATATGTTGTTGTGGCAGCAGAACAATTCGCAGAACTGACTTCAGTAAAAGCGAAACAGTAAACACCAAGGGTCGGGCTCTCGCGAGTCCGACCCTTTTTCATCCCACCCAGCAAACCGCTTTCACTTCGACAGAAATTGGTGTTGGGAGTCCGACGATCTCGAGCGTCGTGCGTGTCGGATTTGGATTACCTGCACCGGCAAAGTATTCCGCATAGATGCGGTTGTATGTCGGGAAGTCGCGCTTCATGTTTGTGAGATAGATCGTGACGTCGACAACGGTCGTCCAGGCAATCCCCGCATCGGCGACGACAAGCTTGACATTTTCAAAGCACGCACGGCACTGCACTTCGAAATCAAATGGATCGACGCCTGGGATGATTGCGCTGCCGCGTTGCCGTGGACCGACGCCGCTTAAGAAAATAAAATCGCCCGCGCGCTTGGCGTGTGGATATGGCCCAACGGGTTCGGGCGCGCGTGTTGAATGAATGTCTTGGCTCATTTATTTCCCTTTTGATTGCACAACCACAACAGGCTCGGCGAAAAATCGTAGAGCCTCTCGCCCGCCTTCACGGCCGAGTCCACTCGAACGCATACCTCCGATCGGCACGCGCAAGTCGCGCACCATCCATGAATTGATCCACACCGTTCCACAGTCGAGTGCGTTTGCAATGCGAGTGGCGCATGAGTCATCGCTCGTCCAAACGCTTGCAGAGAGTCCAAAGCGAGTGCCGTTGGCGATTGCAATCGCTTGAGCCTCGTCATCAAAAGGAATGAGCGTCGCAACTGGTCCGAAAATTTCCTCTTGATTCGCACGAGCGCTTGGCGCAAGGCCTTCGATGAGAGTCGGGGGATAAAACGCGCCACTGCGCACACGCTCTGGAAGCAGTGCGCCATCGAATCGTGCGCCGCCACAAAGAAGGCGGCCTCCATCGCGCACGGCGCTATCAACGGCTGTCGCCACTTTCAATAAATGTTGCCCTGAGACGAGCGCGCCGATCTGCGTTGATGGATCAAGTGGATCGCCCACTCGCATCTTCTTGGTGTGCTCGACAAGCGCAGGTACGAATGCATCCCATGCTTCGCGCGCCACAAGTATGCGCGATCCGCAGTGACAAACCTGTCCTTGATTCGTGAATGCAGCGCGCGCAACACCTTCGACAGTCGCGAGAAGATTCGATGGTGTTACTGCGTCAGCAAAGACGATCGATGGATTCTTTCCGCCAAGTTCAAGTGCTGTTCGTTTGAAAGTTGGCGCTGCAGCGCGTGCGATCAACTCTCCAGTTGCCGTACCGCCAGTGAATGTGATGCACGCGACACGCGGATGCGAAACAAGCGCTGCGCCTGAAAGTGGTCCGCGACCATGCACGATGTTGATCACACCCGTTGGAAATCCAGCTTCAACAGAGCGTTCTGCAAGCATCCATGCGGTGAGCGGAGTCACTTCGCTTGGTTTGCCAACGACCGTACATCCTGCGGCGAGTGCCGGCGCAATTTTCCAAGTGAAGAGATAGAGCGGCAGATTCCATGGCGAGATGCACGCAGCAACTCCAAGTGCGCGGTGATGGACAACAGATGTTGCGCCACCATGCAAAAAAGTTTCATGATCGTCCACCAAGATCGCATCGGCAAAGAAGCGAATGTTCGAGATCGCTCTTGGAATATCAAGCGACCTTGCAAGGGCAAGAGGCTTTCCTGTGTCGAGCGATTCAATTCGAGCAAATTCGTCAATGTCACGTTCGACAAGATCTGCGAGAGCGTGCAATTTCTTTGCACGTGCAGATGGTGGAAGTGAACTCCATGCGGGGAATGCAGTCGCGGCAGCATCAACCGCCGCATCGATGTCATGAGCGGTGCTGTCTGGCGCCGTCGCAATCAATGCGCCGGTCGCTGGGTCATAGACAGAAATGATCGCGCCACCGTGGGCAGGCGTAAAGCGTCCAGCGATGAGATTCGCAATGACGCGATCGGCCGTGATGGGAGCAGACATAGTTGAGGAAGGATAAGGTCGGCGCATACGTGGCGTTAGACTGAACCTTTGGAAACGCAAAGCTTTCGTATCAAAGACCGTTTTCAATCGGTATTACGCGCATATCCATCACATATGAAATCGAAAGTTCTGATTCTTTTCTTGGTCATCGCTTGCGGAGTTGCGTTTGTGTTGGTTCGGATCAGTACGCCACCGCGAACTTCCAAATTATCAACGACAAATTTGTTTGGGATCAAGAAAGAAAATCAGACAGAGGTCTTTGTCGCCGCTGATGTTTCACAAGCCGTTGAGCAAGGTGTGAAAGAGACGCTTGCGGCGGCGGTGAAAAGTTGGGGTTCATCGGGCCATCTTGAATTTTGGGTGTTGGGGGCAGACCGCGCTGCGGCGATAGAACTCACTGCAGAATTTTGCGCGCGCCGTTTTGCAAGAGGCGAAATGGCAGAACGAGATTGTTTAGATGACAGCGAGAATAAAGATCACGGATTTCTGATGTACCAAGCAGTTGGCGCAGCTGCGCTCTCGTCCGGGCAACCGCATATGGATGCAGCAAATAATGGAGGTGCAGAGTGGGGGATTCACACATTGGCATCTTCATTGCCGCTTGGATTTTCTGGTTTGCTTGGCATCGCTGGCGAGGGCGATCAAATCACCATCCTGCATGAGTATTGGCATTCTGTGCAGCGATCATTCTTGCAGACGCAGGATCAAAGTCGCAGTCAAGAATTGATGGGCCCAACTTGGTTTGTTGAGGGTTCGGCGGTTGCGATGGCAGAAATCACTGCGACGAAACTCTGGGCATCTGGAGAACTTTCCAAGTGGAATAATTCCCCCCAACCTTGGCCCACTCTTGAAGAACGTATGGCAAACAAGATGAAAATTGTGCAGCAGCTGAGAAAGAAATGCCCATCGCTATTGCCAAAGTCATATGGAGGCGAATGCACTCAGCTGGCCTATGAGAGTGGAGGATGGGCAATTCTCTATTTGATGAATAAGTTTGGCGAAGATGTTCTGCGTAAAACATTTCATCCAGATGTGGAACGATTGGGATGGGAAGAATGCTTTCGAAAAACATTCGGGCAAAGTTCGGCAGAGTTCGCCGTTGATTTTGAAAAGTTTATGGATTTGCCATTGAGCGAACAGATGAAAATACTTCCAACGTACTGATCAGCGAATGCTTTCAGTGGGGGAAATCAGTTGGCTCAGCAAATCAAGATCAATATTTCCACCGCAGAAGATCACTCCAGCGGATCCAAAGTCACTGCGAGTGCGCAGTGGCCCAAGTGCGGCCGCAATGCCAACTGCAGCACTTGGTTCGATCACGAGTTTCATGCGTTCGTACACGAGTCGCAGCGCAGATTTGATTTCAGCTTCTGAAACCGTCACGACGGAATCGACCAAGTCGCGCACGACAGGCCAAGTGAGATCCCCGAGTGAGGTTCGTAGTCCATCTGCAATCGTTATTGCGCCAGTGGCTTGTTGTCGAACGCCAAGTCGCTTTGATTCCGCAGCATCGCCGACGGTTTCGGGTTCCGCTCCGATGATGCGAATGCCAGGGTGAATCGCGCGTGCTGCAATTGTTATCCCAGAAATCAAGCCGCCACCGCCAAGTGGAACAATGATCGCATCTAAATTTTCGCGAGTCGCTTTCCTGACTTGATCGATCAACTCGAGCGCAATTGTTCCTTGCCCTGCGATAACTTTCGGATGGTCGTAAGGAGGAATGAATGCGCCGCCAGTTTTTGCAAGCACTTCTTGTGCAGCAGCCGCTCGTGCTGCGACAGTTGGCTCGCAGAAGATCACGCGGCCGCCGTATCCCTCAACCGCTGCGACTTTCGTTCGCGCGGAATCATGTGGCATAACAACATGTGCCGCAATCCCTCGCAACTTCGCAGCGAGCGCGAGCGCTTGCGCATGATTGCCAGAGGAATGAGTCACCACACCATGCCGCGCTTCATCGTCCGTCAACGACATGACCGCGTTGCATGCGCCGCGGAACTTGAACGATCCCGTGCGCTGAAAAATCTCACACTTGAAATGCAGTGATCGGTTCGCCAGCCCATCAATATGCTTACAAGTCATCACAGGAGTGTGATGGACCCACGGTGCGATTCGCTGTGCGGCAAGTTGCACATCAGAAATGTCCGCGGCAAATGTGGTCATGCGGCAAAGGATAGGGTGGAGTCCGACCGAGGCGTTTGACCTGAGTGGATCAGTGAGTTCATCAATCGGAACCTTCGGAGGCCGCCATCGCAATTTGTTTTGCGCCACTTCCAGTTGATGTCAGCATCAAATATGCGCCACCTATTGCAACCATTCCGGCAATCCACTGCCACCAACGAAAAGTTTCTCCAAAAATAAAAAAGCTGGCCGCGCTGACAAGAAATGGCTGCATTTGCAAGACGCCACTCGTGATCACGATGCCAATTCGAGCGATGCTGATGTAATAAAGAATGTGGCCAATCGCGATTCCTACAAATGCGCTGATCGCTAGATACCAAAGAATGTCAGCTGGCAGTTGCGGGACATACGCGCCGTGATCGCGTCCGTAGATCAGCATGAGTGCAATGAGTCCCACAGCTGTCATTTGGCAAATCACCGAAAATGCAATGACTGGGTGGTACTTCCCCATCCAGCGACGAACGCTCAGTCCATACATTCCATATCCCAGCGCACTCAGCACTGCGAGTGTTGTTCCTTTGATGTTGAATCCACCAAGCGCGGAGTCGCCACCGAGCAATATTGGGAAGAGGCCCAGCACGAGAATGCATGCACCAAGGATGTATCGACGACTTGTGATGATCGGGCGTTCGCTTGGAACTAATAAGTATGCACCGATTGCGACCCAGATGAGTTGCGTGCGCAAGCCGAATGTGACAAGCCCCGGATTCATTTCGTGAAATGCAGCAGTGAAAGCAGCTTGTCCACCAATGTTTGCGAATGTGGGAATGAGTGCAGCAAGCCAAATTCCCGCTGGTAGTCGTTTGCGCCAGATCGCCCAACCAATCACAGGCATCCAGAAAATTGCGCTCGCACCATATCGCCAACCGTTGTTTGTCCAGAAATCAACGTGATCTGAAAGATGCCGTAAGAAAAGTGGCACCGTCGACCAGCTCAGCAGTGTGAGCAGAAGGCAAGCGATACCAGTTGAAATCCCGATGCGCGCAGGAATTCTGCGAACTCCAGCGATCACGTTCGCATCTTCCATGCAAGAAAAACGCATGCGATGAAGAGTGGTATTGCGATTGCTGCAATCGTGATGACGCGATCTTGTTTGCGTGAACGCGAAAGTGCGTCGGCATAAGGAATCGTGCTGAAGCTGACCATGTCATATCGCGGCGTATAAAATTGCGGCACGACACCGTGCAGAAAGTGCTCGAACTTCTTTCGCATACGAAAAGCGCGCGATGCAGTCTTATCGCGCATCTCCACGAAATTCGTCAAAGCCATTTCGGCGATCGCGTCGGCATTGCGCTTGCGATCTTGTTCATATGCGGCAAGTGCGCGTGGAATGTCTTCTGAGTGCGCAGCAAGTGCGTCGGTCAGCGATTCGCAATCTTCGAAACTCGCATTCGCGCCTTGACCAAAGAACGGAACGATTGCATGGGCTGCGTCTCCAAGCAAAACTGCTCGACCGCGCATTGACCAAGGCCGGCAGCGAATAGTCAGCATCGCGCCGACTGGGTTGGTTGCGAAATCGTGATCGAACGTCGGCATCATCGCGAGTGCGTCTGGATATTCGCACTGAAAATGTTCTCGAGCGGTTGCTGAGTCACGGATTGAATCGAATCCGTTTGGATTGGTTCCCGTCGATTTGTTCGGCCAAAAAAGTGTGCACGTGAATGAGCCGTCAGGATTGGGAAGCGCAATCATCATCGATGCGCCACGCGGCCAGATATGCAGGGCTTTCGGTTCCATCGCAAACGGCGCATGCTTGCCAGAAGTCACAGCAGGAATACACATCTCTTTGTAGCCGTGACTGAGCCACGATTGGTCATAATCGAAGCCCTCATTTTTCTGCATGATTCCCCGCAGCGCGCTGTATGCACCATCGGCACCCACGATCAGGTCGGCAGTGACTGAACTTTGTTGCGAAGTGTTGTCGTCGATGAACGAAACGCTGCCGAGTGCTGCGTCGAGATGCGAACATCTCTGGTGGAAAGTCATAGTCACCCGCGACTCTGCCGCTGCAGCATTCAGCAGCGCCAGGTTGAGCGCACTACGGGAAACGCTTTGGATTGCATGTGTCGGATCACTGCTGTAGTTCTGAAATGCCAGCGCGCCAGCGCGAGAATGGATCATTCGTCCAGGCATGCGGATTGCATGTTGCAAAATGACATCTTCAAGTCCAGCTCTTCGCAATGCCTTCAGTCCACGCGCGCTGATTGCAAGATTGATCGATCGTCCCGCGACTTGTCCGCGGTCACGTGGGTCGCCGCGGCGTTCGCGAAGATCAACATTCCATCCCGCGCGAGCGAGATAGACCGCAAGCAAGCATCCTGCAAGTCCTGCGCCGACGATGATCACACGTTTAGACATTGGCGTGAGTGTAGGACGCGATGCAGATCCGCTCATTCAGCTGAGCGCTTCAATCAGGCGCCAGCAATCGATGAAGCGGGTATAGAGCGGGGCAGGTGCAACGCGAATCACACTTGGATGGCGGAAATCGCAGACGATTCCGCGAGGAAGCAGCGAATCGAAAAGCTTTCGCGCGGCGACTGGGTCGCGATTGATGCAGAGCGATAATTGACAGCCTCGCTCGCTGGTGGAACTTGGTGTGATGACGCGAATGTGTTCCGCATCGCGCGTGCGCAGCGAGAGTTCGATGAACCCAGTCATTGCTCGAGCCTTTGCAATCAGTCGTGGCATCTTCGCTTGGTGAAATTGGTCAAAGCTTGCCAACAGAGGAGTGAGTGAAAGAATTGGCGGATTGGAAACTTGCCACGCATCTGCGCCTGGACCTGGATCGAAGTTCGGTCCCATCTGAAATCGAGTTGCAGGATTTGTTCCCCACCAACCTTCAAGTCGTGGCGGTGGATTTTTGTGATGACGTTCGTGGATGAATGCGCCAGCAACTGCGCCAGGTCCACCGTTGAGATATTTGTACGAGCACCAACACGCAAAGTCGGCACTCCAGTCGTGCAGCGAAAGCGTGACATTGCCAATGGCGTGGGCAAGATCCCATCCGCACTTCGCACCGACGGCGTGCGCTGCGCGCGTGATACGAGCCATATCCAGCACTTGCCCTGTGTAGTACTGAACGCCTCCCAATATGACGAGCGCGAGTTCGTTTCCGACACGCTGGATCGTTGCCTCGATGTCTTCGTGACGCAGGCACTCTTCGCCATCACGAGGTGCAACCTCGATCACATCGACGCTGGGATCGCCGCCGACCGCACGCACAAACGAGTGCACGGCAAAGCGGTCGCTTGGAAATGCCCCACGTTCCATCACGATTCGTCGGCGCGATCCATTGGCGGAATCTTGCGGGCGATAAAAACTCATCAAGAGAAAATGCAGATTGACTGTCAGCGAATTCATCGCGATCACTTCGTGTGTCAGCGCGCCCGTCAATTCCGCGAGATGTTCACGAAAAAATTCGTGATATTTGATCCACGGACGACGGCCGTGTACATGAGCCTCCGCGCCCATCGTCGACCAGTCGTTGAGTTCTTCGTTCACACGGTCACGCGTTGCGCGCGCCATCAAGCCAAGCGAATTCCCTACGAGATATGCAAGCGGTTCGCCTTTTGCATCGCAGGGAATCTCAAACGCTTCTCGAAAAGATGCAAGCGGATCGTGCGCATCGCACCACAGCGCAAACTCGCGTGTAGGTTTCATATCGGAAGCCGCAAGATCAAAAATTGTTTCAGGAGCAGTGTGCGTCATGTGGTGGTGATTCCAAAAAAAATCATTCCGAAAACTTCAATGCAAGAAATTCAATTGCTGTTCCAGCGAGCATTCGCGCACGCTGCGCATCTGTAATCCAATCTGCTGCGCGCAGTAATTTTCCAGGTGGAATTTCACCCAGTGGAAATGGATAGTCCGATCCCATTGCGATGCGTTCTGCGCCAACAGTTCGCACGAGATATCGCAGTGCTTCGTCGTCGTGCACAATGCTGTCGAAGAAGAGTCGCTTGATGTGATCGCGTGGTGGCGTCTTAGAATGTGTCGCGCATAAGTCTGGTCGCGCTTCGAACCCGTGTTCGATGCGCCCGACTGTGTACGGAAACGATCCGCCGCCATG
>CAJCCX010000088.1 GCA_903961015.1 uncultured bacterium | reverse complement strand
TGCGATCGATCCAGAGGATCAGCCCAAATATCTCAACAGTCCCGAGACCCCGCTCTTTCATAAATCAAAATCGCTGTATGGCATTCACCTTGCAAAGCGTGCGATCATTCAATCGCGCACTGCGATTATTACTGAGGGCTACACCGATGTAATTGCGTGCCATCGCGCTGGAATCGAAAATGCGGTCGCAACTTTGGGAACTGCATTGACACGAGATCACGCTCGTGTCCTGCAGCGTCTTTGCGACACGATTGTTCTTCTCTTTGACGGTGATATTGCTGGTCAACGTGCTGCGGATCGCGCTTTGGAGATCTTCTTCGCCGCACCAGTTGATCTGAAAATTTGCACGCTGCCTGATCAACTTGATCCCGACGAACTGCTTCGCCAACCCAACGGACGCGAGCGATTCAATGCTGCAATTGCCCAATCTGAAGATGCCTTGACTCATCTCGTTGGCAATTTTCGTCGCGAGTTGGAAACAAATCCTGGACTTTCCGCTCGTCAACGAACGATTGAAACCATGTTGACGAAACTGGTCTCGCTTGGACTTGGATCGCTCGACGGCATTCGTCGTCGACTCGTCATTGATTCGATCGCGGCGACGAGTGGAGTGGCTGTCGTGGAAATCGAACGCTTCTTGAATGCAAGCAAGCGTGCAACTGCGCCAACACGCGATGCAACAACGCTTGTCGAACCAATTGAGATTCCAACTGCGAATGCACGAGGGAGTGCAGAACGCGATTTCGTTTCAATCCTTATTGCATGGCCATCGACAGGTTGCATTCGAATTTCTCACGAGGAAGGTGACGCGGCTCCCCTGAGTGAGTTCATCACTCCATCGTCGCTCGAAGATTCTGCGGCACGAACTCTCTATACCCCGATTTATCATTGGCTCGAGGATGCAAAGCCATTTGCGATGCAAGATCTGCTTGCGGAACTTGCCGATCCTGCGATGAAAAATCTTGCAACCGATCTCTATACGCTTGGAGCGAAACGATTCGAACGAGACGCCGATGCGCGCCAAGGGCTGATTACAGCAGCACGCGCGCTTGATAGTTTGAATCGTCGCCTGCAATTGGCGATCGCCCCGACCGCAACGACACCCGAGGAATTGGATCAGCGGCTGAATCAAATTCGCGCTGCTGGTCCAAGACCTTCTGCCATCGCCAGGACGGCGAGGAGTGCATCATGACGATGCGAGTGATTTCTTTTTTTCCTTCCATCAATACCAGTCGGGAATTACTGACTCGGTACAACTCAAGGAGTATTTCATTATGAGTCTTGTTCTTCAAGAATTGCACCCTGTTCTTCGTTCGCTCATTCATGCTGGCCGCAAGCGTGGTTGGATCAGTTATGAAGAATTAAATACATGTCTACCTGATGACTTCGTCGATCCATATCCCTTGGATGAGTTGCTTGTCCTGTTAACCCAAAACAATATCGCTCTCATCGATGAGATCGAAATGAAGCGCGCAGGTCATCGTGCTTTTCCTGCGCAATTGCAGACCGATCTGCGCTTCCTGCGCGACACGGATAAGAAAGTTCGGCGTGCGCACGCAACCGATCAATCGGTTGCGACTGCGACCCCCGTTGCCCCATCAGCGCCACGTCCACTCGTTGGTGCAGCAGCTGCAGCAGTTGCTGCAGCACGAATGAAGGTGCATCAACAAGATGGTACTGGAGCGACAAGCGCCGACGCATTCGCAATGGAGGACGATGGCCTCGATGAAGATTTGCAAGGAACACTTGATTTGGCAATCGCAGAACCAAATCCCGTTCGGATCGATGATCCAATTCGTATGTACCTGACGCAAATGGGATCAATTCCATTGCTGACCCGCGAGGAGGAAATTCGTCTTGCGAAGAAAATCGAGATGAGTCGATACATCTTTCGCCGAATGGTCTTGGAAAGTGAATATTGCGCTCGGCAGGCTGTCGAAATACTGCAGCAAGTTCATGAAGGGACGCTTCCATTCGACCGGACGATGCGCATTTCTACTGCGGAATCAAATGCAAAGGATCGTATTGCTTCCAGAATTCCATACAACTTGTCGACGGTTCGGATCAAGTTGGATCAGAACAACGACTTGTGGGGTCAACTCGAAGCTGGAATTGAATCCGGAAATCAAACGGAAGAACGACTCGAATCCATTCGGCAAAAAATGTGGGCGAATCGTCGCCGAATTTCAACGCTGATCGAGGAGTGCTGCCTTCGAACTGGTCGCATTCAACCGCTCATGCGCAAGTTGAATTCAGTCAATCGCAAGTGCATTGAATTGGCAACTCTCATCGAAAGAGCGGAGAAGAATCCAGAGCGATATGACGTCGAAGACGCTCAAGTGCAACGTGAAGAACTCGCAGGACTTCAGAACCTTGTGCTCGAATCTCCGAGTGATCTTGCCAAACGCATTCGTGGAATCGGTCAGATTTTCGTCGAACATGAGTTGGCAAAGCGAGCACTTTCTGGCGGAAATTTGCGACTGGTTGTTTCCATCGCAAAGAAGTATCGCAATCGTGGATTGCCATTCCTGGACATTATCCAAGAAGGCAATACAGGGCTCATGCGTGCTGTGGATAAGTATGAGTACAAGCGTGGCTATAAGTTTTCGACATATGCGACATGGTGGATTCGTCAGGCGATCACCCGCGCGATTGCCGATCATGCTCGAACGATTCGCGTTCCAGTGCACATGATCGAAACGATGTCCAAACTGCGCAATATTCAGAAGCATCTACTTCAAGAACTCGGACATGAGCCGAATCATGATGAAATCGCAGCAAAAGCGAAGATGCCCGTTGATGAAGTGAAGCGCGTATTGAAGATTTCGCGCCATCCGATTTCACTCGACCGTCCAGTTGGCGAAAGCGAAGATTCGCATTTCGGAGATTTCATCGAAGACGAGCGCCAAGAAGCACCAAGTATTTCAGCCGCCAGCGAAATGTTGCGTACACGCATCAACGACGTGCTGAAGACATTGACCTATCGCGAGCGCGAAATCTTGAAGCTTCGGTATGGAATCGGTGACGGATATACGTACACACTCGAAGAAGTTGGACGTATTTTCAAAGTCACTCGCGAGCGAGTTCGTCAAGTTGAAAGCAAAGCGCTTCGCAAACTTCAGCACCCAGTGCGCCGACAAAGGCTCACAAGTTTTATGCAGGGTGATGGTGAAGACGGAGACGTTGAACTTCCAACAACGGCTGAGTGATTCCTAGCCATTCACTGCTGCGCAGACATACTTCCAAGAGATGTATTCTTCGATCCCCCATCGACCGCCCTCGCGGCCGAAGCCGGACCAACCGCGGCCGCCGAATGGCGCATAGGCATCGCTGATTACACCGGTGTTTACACCGATGATCCCGCAGTTGAGTTGTCGACTGACCCGTTCAAGAAGGTTCGGATCGCGTGCGAATATGTATCCCGCTAAACCGTAAGGTGTGGCGTTCGCCATTTCAATCGCTTGCGATTCGCTCTCGAACTTTGCAATTGGGGCGAGTGGACCGAAGGTTTCCTCTCGAAAGCAAAGCATCTCTGCAGTCGCATTTGCGAGAACAGTCGGTGCGAAGAATCGATCCAAGCATCCTTCGACTTGGACAGTCTCACCACCTGTCACGATCTTCGCGCCTTTCGCGACAGCATCTTTGACTTGATTTCGAATGCGCACGATGGCTCGGTCATCGATGAGTGGTCCGATGCGAACTCCAGCCTCTCGACCACGTCCAACACGCAATCCGCTTGCCAGAGCTGCGAATTGATCAACGAATTCTGTATAGACATCATCCGCAACGATAAATCTGTTTGGGCAAACGCATGTTTGTCCTGCGACGCGAAACTTTCCACTCACAGCTGCTGCAACTGCTGCAGGAATATCCGCATCGCTGAAAACAATGAATGGGGCATGGCCTCCAAGTTCCAATGAGAGCCGCACAACTTGATCCGCGGATGATTTCATTAAGAGTCGACCCACCGCAGTTGAACCCGTGAACGACAATTTGCGAACCCGGCCATCGCCGAGCCATGCTTGTCCAATTGCTGCGGGGTCACCAGTAATCACATTGACAACTCCAGCAGGAAGTCCAACATCGACCAGCAACTGAGCAAATGCAAGAGCTGTCAGGGGAGTAGATTCAGCAGGTTTGACGACTTGAGTGCATCCAACGGCGAGAGCTGGGGCAGATTTGCGCGCCAACATTGCAAGCGGAAAATTCCATGGCGTGATCGCAGCGACAATACCGATCGGTTCTGGAATCGCAGAGAGTGCGCGATCGGCTCTGCGTGAATGAATCGTTTCGCTTTGAAGTCGATTCGCTTCGTCGGCTGCCGAGAGGAAATAATCAGCTGCGTAATCGACTTCACCCTGTGCTTCATCGATTGGCTTTCCGCTTTCCGCAGTGATGATTTGCGCAAATTCTTGCTTGCGTTCACGCATCGCCTGTGCGATTGCGGTGAGGACGGTCGCGCGCGCGGAACAAGTCAAGCCGCTCCATTCCTGGAGTGCTTCCCCCGCAGCTTCAATCGCATCGCATGCTTCCAATGCACCACATCGAGGAACGCGAGCCAAATCTTCGCCTGTCGCAGCATCGCAGACAGCGAACGTTTCTCCACTGTGCGCCGATCGCCAATGACCGCCGATGAGATTTCTATCCTGCATTTGAACAGCCTAGCATCGCTACACTTCTTGCATGGCAAAGGCAGTCGTTGATCCAAATGAACTCCGTCGATTCGCAGCTGATTTGCGCAAGTTCAACCAAGACTTGCAATCTGGCATTTCCACCATCGGTGGCCGAATGAACACGCTTGCTCAAACTTGGCGTGATCAGGAGCAGCAGAAATTTGCAGAGGAATTCGACCAGACACTGAAAGTCTTGCAAAGACTGATGAATTCAAGTGAAGAGCATATTCCTTTTCTGATCCGCAAAGCCGACCGAATAGACGAATATCTCCAGCAGCGCTGATCGAGAATTCAATGGAATCCGGAGCAAATCTTCAAGATACGAAAACCCTGATGGCAGCCAAGGCGATGCTGACAAAAGCAGGTCAAGCATTTGCGACTGCCATCGAAGAAGCGCAATCAGATGCAGAGAGATTTGGAATGTGGCTCAATTCCGAGGGACCCGCTCATTGGGAACGGCAACGCCGCCTTCGGACTGAGAAACTGAATATGGATCGTTCTGCGCTTGTGCGAAAGGAAATGCAAATGACTGCTGATGGTCGTCCGCCATCGACGGTTGATGAGCGCAAGACTGTTCAACGTTCCGAAGAAGCCGTTCGCCATGCGGAACATTGCCTGCAACAACTTCGAAAATGGGCAATCGAGTATCAGCGTGTCCTCGCCCAGTTCCGCGCTGGTTTTTCACCTCTCTCGACCTACGTTGATCAGATCGTTCCTGCGGCAATAGTTTCGTTGAATCGAATGGCCCAAGCGATCGATGCGTATTTATCGACGGCGCCAATCAAAGTGGATTCCACTTTATCCCTCTCTGATGATGTATCTCAAAAAGGGACCAGTGCAACCAACTCGAACACTCCCATGCGGCGCAGTGGTTCAGATTCAGAATCTGAGGCATCAACGAATGAGTGAAGGAACGAATAAAACGAAACTGAAGGACACCCTTCGAACTCTCAATGAGCAATGGGCTTCTCTTCACAGCCAATGGAGAGATTCAGCAAGTGATTCCCTTGACCGAGAGGCCATTCAGCCAGCAACTGATGCTGTGCGGCTTGCAATTCTCGCAGTCGAGCAATTGTCCGAAGCAATTTCCAAAGCGAAGCGAGACTGCGATGCTGGGTGAGTGATTCGACTCTCGCTGCGCACAGTTTCTCTTATGATTTGCATATGACTTCCTTGAAACCATTTCTAGCGACCGCTCAAGGTCAGGAAATTACAAACTTGGGGGTTCGAATTCTGCGCACACTCCTGTCGGCGCCTGCTCGTCGAATCGAATTGGAACAAGCGCTTTTACAATTCCGAACTGATTCAATTGTTCCAGAATCGAAGCATCATGCGCAGGAACTGGCGAATTTGAGTTCCGAACTGTCCAAGATGAGTGCAGAGATTTCGGCTCGATCTGTCGAGGCAAAGGTCGCTGCAGAAAATCGAGCAGTACGTCAACAATCAAAATTGGATGCAACTGAACGAGCGAGTTTGCTTGCCTTAAATGAGTATCGAGATACTCAACTGGACAAACTCGAGCTGAGTACCGAGGAATCCACTTGGACCGCTGATGCTGTTTACGAATCGCTTGAGCCACAACCACGATTCGAGTTTGAGAAGACTCGAGCATCTGTGGATCAGTCTGTGAAAGAGATCATGGAGCAAGTCACAGAAGTGGAGAAGTTGCTTGGGAAAGCGCGCATTGCAATGTCCCCCCTGTCAATGCAAGAAGTAGATTTGTCGGATTCAATTCCACAACCGAATCAATGTCTCGCTGAACAATTGATGATTGCCACCGAGACTCTCAAGAACCTTCGTCGCAAGCCGCTCAATATTTTTGCCCGAAACTGGGCAGCGCATCTCGCTGCATTGATCCTGCTGACATCTGTGTTCTTTGGAATCGTCGGGCTTTCAGTAGGCTGGGGTACGATCCGCGATTTGCGGATTTCGACTTTGGGAGGCGTGACTATTTTTTTGACCCAAGTTGCTTTTTGGATTTGGGCTGGAAGTCGTTTGCGGCCATTTGCGTTGGCCATTTCCAACGTTCGTTTGCGATCGCATGAGGCAGGTCGAATCGCACTTGCGGATGCACAGCGAAAACGAACAGCGCAAGAAGAATCGTTTCGTACCCAGCACCAAAATGAGCGTCTCTCTGCAAAGTCATCTATGAATCCAAAGCGGATTGAGGTGGAAGAACTCTATTTGGTAAGAAAAAAAGATTTGATGGAAACTGCACATCGTCTGCGCCGAAATTCTGTTGCTCAATACGAAACTGCGATCATCGAGAGCGAACAAGAATCCACTCGTGCGTTCGAACAAGCGCACCATCAATATGAGCAATCTGTAGAGTCCGAAAACAATCGTCATACAAAACGGATGATTGAAATTTCGGCAGTTATTTCGGCACGAGAACAAGCATTGCGTAGTGAATGGAAGCACTCTCGAGATCAAATATTTGTTGACACGCAACAGACCATGAACTTGGAACGACAGCTTTATCCACCTTGGTCGGATGACTCTTGGAATAGTTTTCGTGGACGGACCGACTCGATTGGAGCCGCCAAATTGGGGACGGTGACAATTGCCATGAACTCAATCCCTGGCGCGTTGCCCGTCGACCCAGAGTTGGCGTGGCCCCCAGGTTCACCGAGAAATTTCCATGTTCCAATTGCGCTGACATTTCCGACTCGTGCATCCCTACTGATTGAAACGACTCAAGAGGGTCGCAATGCGGGAACAGCCATACTTCAAGAAACCATTTTGCAGATTCTGACTGCCTTACCACCTGGTCAGGCCCGATTCACAATTATCGATCCTGTTGGGCTTGGCGAAGGATTTGCAGCTTTTATGCATCTTGCTGACGAGGCCGAACATCTGATTGGCGAGCGAATTTGGACGGATTCCAGGCACATCGAACAAAGATTGACTGATCTCTGCGACCATATGGAAACAGTCATTCAGAAATTCTTGCGCAATGAGTTCGCAGATCTAGATCAATACAACCAACAAGCTGGTGAAATCGCAGAGCCATACAGATTTTTAGTGATCGCAGATTTTCCAACAGGCTTTACTGATATCGCAGCGCGGCGACTGGCGAGCATCGTCAATAGCGGTTCGCGCTGCGGAGTATTCACAATCATTCTTCGTGATCTGAGACAGTCACTTCCACCTGAAATTGACATCGCAGATATTCGAAGTCGTTCTCTTTGCCTTGATTGGAAAGAGAATCGTTATGTCGTAGCAGCTGAACCATTTTGCAACTTCCCGTTTACACCAGGTTCGATGCCAGAGAGCGAGAAGACGATTGCACTCCTTCAGCGTATTGCATTAACGGCGAAAAATTCGAAACGGGTTCAAGTTCCATTTTCTGCGATCGCCCCCAAAGATGACGCACTCTGGTCCGAATCTACGGCGCAATCAATTTCGATCCCTCTTGGGCGTTCTGGGGCAACTCGACTCCAAAGCATCACACTTGGATTGGGTACAAGTCAACACGCATTGATCGCAGGGAAAACAGGATCTGGAAAATCAACGCTCCTCCATGCGCTGATCACGAATCTTGCTTTGCGATACAGCCCCGATGAAGCGGAGTTGTGGCTTATTGATTTCAAAAAAGGTGTTGAATTCCGTACCTATGCAACAAATCGGCTCCCACATGCCCGCGCCGTTGCAGTGGAAAGTGATCGTGAGTTTGGGCTTTCGGTACTTCGAGGTCTCGATGCAGAACTTCGTCGGCGAGGCGAAATTTTCCGTGATCGATCTGTCCAAGACCTTGGTGGATATCGCCGACTTGGTGCAAGTGAAAAGATCCCACGCACCCTGCTTGTGGTTGACGAATTTCAGGAACTTTTTACCGAGGACGACAAGGTCTCGGAGGAATCCGCCCTCCTCTTAGATCGTCTCGTGCGCCAAGGTCGAGCATTTGGAATCCATGTCATTCTTGGATCACAAACTCTTGGTGGTGCATATTCAATTGCACGAGCAACGATGGGGCAAATGGCTATCCGTATCGCACTGCAGTGCAATGAAGCCGATTCACAACTGATTCTCTCTGACGACAATGTCGCTGCGCGATTACTTTCACGACCAGGAGAGGCGATCTATAACGATGCAGGTGGGTTGATTGAAGGAAACAATCCATTTCAAGTGGTGTGGCTTCCAGATGATGAACGTGATCGAATGCTTGCAAAAGTACGTACGAAAAATGAAAGTCATCCGCCATCGTCTCGGCCTCCAATGATCGTGTTTGAAGGAAGTGCTCCAGCAGATCTGCAATCGAATCAAGTTCTCCGAGCAGCAAAAGCGAAGCGAGATCGTGGCGAATTTTCTGGTGCAGGTCTCTTATGGTTCGGCGATGCAATTTCCATCAAGGACCCCACTGCTGTCATTCTCCGTCGTCAGTCTGGAACGAACATTATGCTTGTTGGACAGCGTGAAGATGCTGCGATAGGAATTTCAGCAGGAGTGCTTGTGTCACTTGCGGCGCAGTACAAAACAGATCAATGCCAACTCTTTCTGCTCGACGGTACTCCTCCAGATGACGAAAATTTCGGTCGACTTGCAGCCCTGCAAGAGCGCCTTCAGATTTCTGGCGCCGCAGGTGGATTGCGTGACGCCGAGTCGATCCTTGAAAAAGTGACCTCGGAACTTCTGCGACGGCAGGGTGACCACAGCGCACAATCTCCAACTTACGTCGTTCTGGTTCACGCCATCCACCGATTCCGTTCGCTGCGCCGAAACGAAGATGACTTTGGCTATTCGGCATCCGGCAATACAGCGCCTACTCCAGACAAATTGCTGGCTGCATTGCTTCGCGATGGACCTGGCCTTGGAATTCATGTCATGATCTCCTGTGACGGCGCTACAAATCTCGCTCGATCCTTTGATCGAAATTCAATTCGGGAATTCGAATGGCGTTTACTTTTCCAAGTGAGTGCGTCCGATTCGAGCACGCTGATCGATTCCCCAATCGCAAGTCGGCTTGGGCCGCAGCGGGTCATTCTCCACAGCGAAGAGACGGGGACTCAAGAGAAATTCCGCCCATATGCATGGCCATCAACGGATTGGATCGATCGATTCTTTCCCCGACAATAATTGGGTTCCACAGGAATGTGCATTCAAATTCCGAGAATCGAATCGGTCTGGCGATACGGACAAAGGCATCTCTGCGCTATGATCCATTCTTCGGGCGCTTAGCTCAGCTGGCTAGAGCACTGCCCTTACATGGCAGGTGTCACAGGTTCGAATCCTGTAGCGCTCATTGTGTTTTCTTGTGTTTCGATTCTTTTTTTGTTTTCGTACTTTGCTTCGAGCCGAATCATGCGATTGATTTTCGTCCCACTCTTTCTCGCCGTCGTTGGCGTATTCGGTGTGTGCGCTTGCTCAAACATCGAAAAAGCCGACCCAACACTTGCACCCAAGAGATCCGCTCGCCCACCAATCCCGCTTGATGTGGATCCCATTATGCGCGGAACGATTGCAAGCGAAACAATCGTGATGGGCTATCAGCCTGTTGTGGTTCGGGGTTATGGTTTTGTAGTTGGGCTGAAAGGAACAGGCAGCCGCACGGCACCTGCAGAAGTTCGTCAATACATATTGAAAGAGATGATGCGTTATGGTCTGGGAGAGACATCTGGAAATTCTCAGGTGATCAATCCAGAGGCGCTCATCAATTCCGAAGATACGGCGATCGTAATTGTGGAAGCGCTCATCCCGGCAGGAGCGCCACGCAACACCCCATTTGATGTTCGCGTGTATGCCGCACCAGGAACAAGTACCACCAGTCTCGAGGGTGGAACGCTCTGGACCACCGAATTGCGACCTGGAGTCTTGCTTGTAGGCAGTCGAGAAATTCGTTCTATGGCCGAAGCGAAAGGCCCGATCATTATCAATCCATTCACGGATGATTCCAATCGAACGCAAACAATGGTGAACCAATTGAGTGGACGAATTCTCAACGGAGGGAAATCACTCAAACAACTTCCAATAAAATTAGTCATGGCAACTCCGAGTCATTCGCGTGCTCGTTTGATTGCAAGTGCAATCAATTCAAACTATCCACGCGAACCTGGTCAGCGCGGTGAGACTGCAAACGGCGTCTCTGGTGAATTGATAACCATCGACGTGCCCCCATCTTGGTACAAGCGGTCAGATGAATTCGTCGAGTTACTTCGGCATACATCCGTGAATGTTGGCCCAATCGATGCGACGGCGACATCCATTGCGAGTGCGTTGATGAATAATCCTGGCGCTGCAAATGCTGCAAGCCTTCGATGGCAAGCCCTCGGACCGAAGAGCATCACCGCGACTCGAACTCTGTATGACTATGCAGAAGAGCAACCACGCTTCGCGGCATTGCAAGCAGGAGCTCGACTGAATGATGCGCTCGTGGTTCCGCAACTCTTGGCGATGGCTCAGACGGGAAGTGCGGAATTACGGGTTCCGGCAATTCGGCTACTTCAACGAATGAGCATCAACCCTGCAATCGACCTTGGGCTTCGTCCTTTGCTCGATGACAGCGATATTGATGTTCGACTTGCTGCATACGAAGTTCTGCGTGAGCGGCATGATCTGATCGTTCAAAGTCAGATGGTTGGTAAAAAGTTTCGTATCGATGTCGTTCCGAGCAAATTCCCGATGATCTATATCAGCCAGTCTGGGCAACCAGCCATCACTATCTTTGACAACGAAATGAATTTGAAAACTCCGATGAGTCTGCGCGCATGGGATGGAAATTTGATGTTCAAAGGCGAAGATGGCGAATCAACCGTCAGTGTTTTTTATCGTCGCGGCGTTGGAGTCACTCCCCTGGTTGACCAAGTCAGTTTGAAAGTCCCAGAACTTGTTCGATTTCTTGGGCACACGACCGATGCAGCTCATCCCGCTTCAGGAATGGGTATGACCTATAGCCAGACGATTGGTGCGATCTACGCCCTCTCGTCCAATGGGTTTTTGCCTGGTACTTTCAAGGTCGAACAGGACCGAATTATCGCTGCAATCGCCAAGGCGGGAGCCGAAGCCGAGCGAACCGACCGTCCAGAATTCATCGAGGATGAATCGACGGGTTCCGACCAACCTTCCGTTGCGGGGATGAATGTTCCTGGCCTCACCCCAAGTCTGGGAACAAGCATCGGTACCGGATCAATTTCTACAGATAAAAATACTCCCAACGGGCCAAAAACAGATATCGTGCCCCGATAACGTCATCGCCCGCTTCGGGCAAACCTTTCATGGAAGTAAGGTCGATCAGAGTTGCGACTGGAGGTCGGAGTGCGTCTTTCCAAACTCATACTCAACGGTTTTAAGAGCTTCGCAGATCACACCGAATTTCGATTTGATGAACCCATCATCGGAATCGTTGGTCCCAATGGTTGCGGCAAGAGCAACGTTGTCGATGCGATCAAATGGGTTCTTGGCGAACGCAGTGCAAAGAGTCTTCGTGGAAGCGCGATGGTTGATGTCATCTTTGCTGGAAGCGCAGTGCGCAAGCCAATGGGATGCGCTGCGGTATCACTCGTGTTTTCCAACCCTGTGCTTGAAGCGCCTTTGAAAGTTCAAGAAGGATCTGCGGAAGCAACAGAATCTGTTTCTGATGAACTTGATCAAGATTCAACAGTTGAAAATGAAGAGGCCGTTGTAAGACGTGGACTCGTTCGTCATCGGGCGTTGCCAGTTGATTCGGACGAAGTTGATGTCACTCGAAAGTTGTACAGCGATGGACGATCTGAGTATTTGATCAATGGTCGGAAGGTTCGGTTGCGTGATATCAAAGAACTCTTTATGGATACTGGCATCGGAACTGATGCATATTCAATTATTGAACAAGGGAAAGTTGCCGCATTGCTCGAAGCGAATCCAGCAGAGCGTCGTGCGATTCTCGAAGAGGCTGCAGGTGTCGCGAAATTCCGCGCTCGAAAAGAAGAAGCGGCACGCAAGTTGGAGCTTGCAGAAAAGAACTTGGTTGTTCTGCGTGAACAACTCTCTGGTGCGGAACGCAGATTGCGAATTGTGCGCGGTCAAGCCGAGAAAGCAAAGCGATTCGTCGAACTTGACTCTCGTCGTCGTGCGCTTCGATCTGCGCTCACACTTGATCAATACCACGAACAACGATCAAAGTTGACTGAGTGCGAACAAGCAGTCATTGCTGCAGAAGCTGCTCGAGATGCGTTGACCCAAACACTCGAAGATGCAGAAAACTCGAAAAGACTGCGGGAAACCGAGCGTGATTTGGTTATGCAAAATCAGCAAGGTTTGGAGAGGGATCGTTTTGAAGCAGCATCGGCAGTCAAGCAAGCTCAACAACGCATCGAGTTCACTGAACAAGCGCTGGGCGAGACTCGCAGCGCTCTCGAGCAAGACGCTTCGGCGATTGGCGCTTTGGATGGGCGTGTTGCTCAACATGCGACGCAATTGGCGGATTTGATCCTTGCAGTTGATCTTGCAGCGAAGGCGGTTCTGGAAGCTGAAGAACAGAATGCCGTTGCCGCAGAGGCACGCGCTCAGTGTGCGGCAGATGCTTCTGCTGCCCGAGATGCCGATTTGCGCTGGCGTGAAGAACATATTGCGCTCGAACGCGAAAAATCTCGTCTGGCAGCTCGACGACATGCCGCTGAAGAACGGCTCGCGTCTATTGATGCGGAATCAGTCCGAGTAACTGCTCGCTCGAACGAACAAGAGCGCGAACTTCAGACTCATTTTACTGCGCGCGATCTTGCGGCAACTCGGCGTTCTGATGCTCAGGCTATTGCCGAGAAGATTCAAGCTGAAGTGGTTAATGAACTTCGAAGTGTCGAGTCGTATGGCGAAGAAGGTGTCGCAATCAATGAAAGATTGATGACCTTGCGCGACGAACGAACCCGTGGCGAAAGCCGACGAGCGATTCTGGAAGAAATGGAATCGGCTCGAGAAGGGTTGGGCGGAGCAGTTCGAACGGTCCTTGGCGATCAGGACAAATTTCCTGGAATTCGTGGAGCTTTGGGGGATCTCGTTTCAACCGATCGTGTGAATGCAGTTGCTGTTGAAGCAGCTCTTGGAAGTTGGTTGGAATGCTTGGTTGTTGAGGGGACTGTCGAATCTTCCCCGCTGCTCACTCATGCATGTGAACTTGATGGCAGGGTGACATTTGCGCCAGTCACACTTACAGACTCTTTCGATACAACATCCCCCGCTTCTCCAGAAGCTTGTCCCGAAGGCGCTCGACCACTTAGTTCGATCATCCGCGTCTCTGGTGGAGCGCAAGGAATCATCAACACTTTGCTTCGAAGAACTTGGTTGGTCAATGATCTTGCGACAGCATTGAAACTCTCAACTGGAGATGAATCTGGTTCGCGGTTCGTCACGCTTTCTGGTGAGGTTATTGATCATCTTCGAACGGTGACGGTTGGAAAACTTCGCGGCGGCAGCGGCGGTTCTGTTATTCGGCGTGCCGAATTGACAGAACTGACTTCATCGAATGAAATTCTTGGCGGACGCATTCGAGAAATCGAGGACGACGCATCTCGTGTTGCCGCACTGGGGACGGCAGCGAAAAGCCGCCACGAGGAGCGGGATAGTGCTCTTCAGGCAGCTCGAAGAACTGCGATCGAATGCGAATTCCAATCTGAACGAACCGAGCAACTCATTACACGAATCGAACGCGATCAAGTCGCCGTGCGCTTTGAAGTGGCAGAGATTGCTCGACGGGCCCAAGCAGCTCAGCAAGAGCAGGCTTCGATCATCGAACGGCTGACTATTGCCGACGCAACACTTTCCACAGCAGATGCGAATGCGACAAGCGCTCGCGAACAAGCCCTTGAACGACAGAATATTCTTGATCAAGCGCAAGAATCTCTTTCCGCTGCGCGCTTGATGCTCGGTGAGACCACCAGTCGGGCGCAAGTTGCTCGGCGCGAACAAATTCTCATTGAGACGGCATTACAAGAATCTCGCAGGCAGCGTGTCACGGCAGAAGATCAGTTGCGACGACGCGAGGCTCATGTTGAAACACTTGAGGAATCGATTTCAGAATCCCGTTCGGTGACTCAGCGAGCTCAGCAGAAGCACGATGCGATTGCAGTTCGACTTGCGGACTTGGCCCAATCCCTTTCGATGGCAGTTGTGGCAAATGATGCTGCAGGCGAAGTGCTTCGATCGCTGCGTGAATCTGCATCTGATACTGAGCGCCAATGGAGCGAGTCTGAATTGGCTCGACGTGAATGTTCGATGCGTCTTGAGACTCTGACGACGCAAGCACGCGAAGAACTTGGCCTCGAACTCGAAACGCTCTGGACAGCTCATCTCGAGGAGCGAGAGTCTGGCGCGTTTGTGCTCACTGATCGAGCGATCGCATCACTTGAAGCGGATCAACTGCGCGACGAGATTCGATCACTTGGAAATGTCAATCTTGACGCCATGGCCGAATTGACTGAACTGGAAAATCGAACTCAAGAACTTGCCAATCAGTTGACGGACATCGATTCTGCGAAGGAACACTTGGAGCGCCTGGTGGTCGAACTTGATGCGACAAGTCGCGTTCAATTCGAGGAAACTTTCAACATGGTTCGCGAGAATTTCGGCGGAACAAACGGAATGTTTCGGCGCTTGTTTGGCGGCGGAAGTGCGGATATGTACTTGATTCCGATGGAAGATGGCACTATTGATTGGCTTGCATCTGGAATCGAAATCCGTGCCAAGCCTCCTGGGAAAGAACCTCGAATCATCACTCAGCTTTCTGGTGGCGAGAAGTCCATGACGACGGTCGCACTTCTGCTGGCGATTTTCAAGAGTAAGCCAGCCCCCTTCTGCATTCTGGACGAAGTTGACGCAGCGCTCGACGAAGCGAATGTCGAACGGTTCTGCAACTCCCTCAGTGGGTTCCTTGATCAAAGTCATTTCATTGTGATCACCCATCACAAGAGAACCATGCAGGCTTGCCATCGATTGCATGGAGTGACTATGCCTCAGCGTGGCGTTTCAAAGCGCGTTACAGTTCGGTTTGAGCAGGTTGGCGTAGGCGGTCGAATTGCCGAATCTGCAATCTCTGCAGAAGAATCTGCAAGCGAAGAAAACTCCGAATTGGCTTCGAAGTCAGGCGAATCTGCTTTGACGAACAATTAATCGATTTGGATTTCTACAAAACATGAAAACTTCTCCAAGTATGTCTCCAGCGTTGCATTCCAAGATGTGGTGGGTTCTGTGGATCAATGGAATTCTGCTGGTTCTGGCAGGTTTAATCTTGGTGACTGTTCCAATGATGGCTGCCTTTGCATGGTTATACATCTTTGGAATCATGCTGGCCATTGCTGGTGTGCTTGGATTATTCGGAGCGTTCTTTGGACTCTCGCACGGAATTCACAGCGTGACGGCATTTGTCGGACCAATTCTGGCAATGATTCTTGGAGTTCTCTTCGTGGATGCACCACAACAGTCCGCAATCACCATTACCGAATTTGCTGGTGCACTCACAATCATCGGTGGCGGCGCACTCATTGCAACTGCGCTTGGACTTCGTGGTCACGATGGATGGATTGGCGTGCTCGGCAATGGAGTTTTAACGACAATCGCAGGAATTTTGATTGTCATGTGGCCAGATGCTGCGCTTTTCGTCTTTGCGATTTTCTTCGGAGTTCAGTTGATCTTCAGTGGATTTCGTATGTGCGCGATCGGATCACACATCAGACGTTTTTCAGCTTCGCATCATTCCTGAATTTCCAGCAGCAGGTTGCTGAGCTGAAGTCTTGACAAAAGTCCCGTTGTTCAAGTCTTTGGTGACACCAGGAAAAGACAAGACTTTATTGTGCATGACTACGAATACCCCCGGCGGGAGAATCTGCACGGCAATCAATGATTCGGTCAAATTCTGAACGGCATCTGTGCGACGCATTTCATATGGACGCATTGCACCTGTCAACACGACAGGCTTACGAGGCCCATTTGGCTGTGACCAGCGCTTCCAAATTGTTTCTCCGCTCACAGCAAGTCGATCTGTTCCATGCACAATCAGGATGCCGTCAGAGTGTTGTGCCCCTTGGAATGCAGCTTCGGCAATATCTTGATGATCCTGAGCAGTCATATCCAAACTGTCTTTGTTCATTAACGCTTGACGCGTGATTGTGACTCCGCGCAGATCAAGAGAACCAATCATCACATCAAGAACACTGACATGATTCGTCATCACACCTGCCAATTCGTCATAGGTTTTTTCAATCGTGCCTCCAGTTGAAATGATCAGAAGTCGAAACATTGTGGAAGACTAATCTCCTTTGGAGAACTCGTTTTGAAGTTCGACTGACAATTCCACGAATTGCGGTGCTGCGCAAACGCCCTTACTGCAGACGCTCACCGTCACGAGAAGTTTGACCATATCAGCAGTGGTCATGTTTCGTTGCCGCACTGGTATTCGAAAGAAACCAGTGAGATATTTCGCACCATCGTGCGTCACGATCGGTGTTGGATATTTCGTCTCAATTTCAATTTCACTTGGCGCGTGGACACTCACACGAAGACCTCGAGAACTTTCATCGTGAGCCAAAACTTCTACACCCGCTTCGGCAATAATTTCGACGGCTCCATTTGTCCAGCGGATTTCGAGCCCTTCAATTTTGTTCGCTTTTGCACTGATTGAAGTGGATTGCACGGTGACGGCTTCGGCTGTAAATGCCTCTGGGACAATCTGTTGCGCAAGTGGCAGAAGTGACAGCGTGTTCGCCATCGAAAGCGGCTGCTCGGACAAATTGATCGCAATCGCCTGCAACGAATTCGAAAGGTCACTTCGAAGTGAATGGTCCGCGCCAGCTTCGATCAGCGAGGTCATCACTCGCAATATAGAAGAAGTTCCCGAAGGAACCGCACCGTCATTACAACTTCGAGGACGAACAAACAACATCGAGTCACCTGCGCGCACATCACTCCACCAACCATGATCGCTATCGAAAAAAGATTTGCGAGCAAATGAATAAAGTTCCAACGCTCGTGTAATCCATTTTTGTTGCTTGGAATTGCGCCAAATACTCATGCAGGCGTTGGCGATGCCCGCAATGTCTTCGAGTGTTGCAGGTATGGACGCGCGGCCACTGCGCCAACATCGCATCCATCCATCAGTGGTTTGTAGATTGTCGAAAATCCAATTTGCAGCTTCTTCTGCGCGCGCTTTCCATGCGTCGTTTTCAAGCCACCGCCCAGAGTCTGCGAATCCTTCGATCATCAATCCGTTCCATCCAAGCAATACTTTGTCATCGCGCAGAGGTTGTGGCCATGTCATTCGATTTTTGTGGAGCGTTTCCAATGCTCGTTGAACTTTTTCATTCATCGCATCTACAGGATCACGCATTTGTAAAACCCAGGTTGGAGGATCGTTTGGATGATGCGGATCTCGAAAATTTGCTGCGCCGTCCATCCCTGTCACTGACAGTAAGAGTGTTTGATCTTCGCCGAGAATTCCCGAAGATTCCAGCACGGTTCGCGCGCGGTCGGGGCTCCACGCATGCCCTGTTCCTTCTTTGCCATTGACATCTGCGTCAAGGGCGCAATAAAAACCACCTCGAGGAACAGCGAGTTCGCGACTGACAAATTGCAGCGTTCTCCCGCAAATCTGTCGAAGAAACGGATCGTGATTTTCAGCTGCAACTTGCGCATAGAGAGGCGCAAGCAACGCATTGTCATAAAGCATTTTTTCGAAGTGAGGAATCATCCATGCTTCGTCAACGGAATATCTGTGAAAACCACCAGCAACTTGATCGAAGACTCCACCGCATGCCATCTTGGTCAAAGAAGAACGAACGACCTGGCCACCCTGCTCTCCTCCTGCAGACAAGAGAAGCAAAAAATACGCAGGCTGGGGAAACTTTGGAGCAGAACCGAATCCGCCATGTTCGCGATCTTCAATTTGCAATAATTGCAATGCGGCGCGTACGGCAATTGTTGCGGAGATCTTTCCTGGTGGATGTTCAGTTGCGATCGCAGACGTCACAGCATCTGCGATGCGTTTGGATTGTTCGATCATCGCAGCTTCACGCGTCGACCATGAATTCGAAATCGAATCAAGCAGTTGTTGGAAACTTGGTCTTCCCCATGCAGGTTGAGGTGGGTAATACGTCCCAACAAAAAAAGGTCTTCCCTTCGATGGTTCCAAGAACGCAGACAGTGGCCAACCACCACTTGCTCGACCTTCTGTTGCTTGGGTATAAATCTGACACGCCTGCATGTAAATGTCATCAACGTCAGGCCGTTGTTCGCGGTCGACTTTGATACAAACGAACGATTTGTTCATTTGAGCAGCACACTCTGCATTTTCAAAGCTTTCGTGTTCCATCACGTGACACCAATGGCACGTTGCGTAACCAATGGAAAGAAAAATCGGGACATTCCGTTTCCGAGCAACTTCGAATGCCTCTGGGCACCACGGCCACCATTCGACTGGGTTCCCAGCGTGCTGAAGAAGGTATGGACTGTCCTCTTTCCCGAGGCGGTTTCCGCCAGTTTGGTCATGCGATCCACCGCTCATAGGACGTTTCCGATTGTTTGGCAATGATCAACAAAGAGGAAGGGGCTCATTGACCGATACTGTAACGACGATGTCCACGCTCATTCTTGCCCTCTTTGCTGCACTTGGTTTTTTTCTGCTGATTGCTGGCGTACAGCTCGTCGGCCTGATCGCTGCGTTCACTGGCGGAGTTCTTGGTTGGTGCATCGGTGGATTCATCCACGATTCGTTTGTTCCCGAGTGGTCTCCCGCAATCTGTGCTGCGACGGCAAGCGTTGGATGTGCGGCACTCGCGGCGCTCTTTGTCAGACCTGCAGTTGCTGTTGGATTCGCTGCTGCGGGCACAATCATCGGATTGCTTTTCGCTGGATTGCTCGTCGAACGTGGTATCGCTCCGACTGCTCCATTGGCATCGGTGAAATCTTCTGCAAATGCGACTCAAGAGGCAACTCCTTCGGCTTCGGTTCGAGCTGCGCGAAGTGGATTGACCGATTCGATTCTGTCGATCGTTGGAGAGAGTCGTCATCAATCTGCGGGCGAAGATACAACTGGAAGTATCGCGCGACTTGCAGGTGCGGGCGGACGAATCGCAGCACAAATCAAGAGTCGGTGGGATCTTGTACCACCTGCGACACAGACATTTCTTTTCGCCGTGACTGCTGGTGGAGGAGTCATGGGATTTGGCTTAGGAATTTTCTTTGCGCGCTGGGCGCTTGCAGGAGCTGCCGCGACGCTTGGATCGTTGCTCTTTCTTGGATGTGGAATGCCTTTGATGGAGACGATCGTTCCATCATTCCATTGCCCTGACTCTCCAACTGCGTGGATCTTTCTTGGCGGAGCAACAACGCTTGCAGGTTGGGCTTTCCAAATGAGAAGAGTGCAAGCACAAAAAGAAGCGGCATCGCCCGCATAAGAAGTAATGCGTCTATCTTGCTGAGCGAACAATTGC
>CAJCCX010000087.1 GCA_903961015.1 uncultured bacterium | reverse complement strand
GTGGTCGCATCGTCGATCATCTCAGCAAGGAACCGCCGCCATATACCCAAGGTCAATCGGTCAAACTGCTCGTCACTGGCGAGAGTCCGCTGGGATACAGCGCAATTGTTGAGCACGCGCATCTTGGTTTGTTTTATAGAAGTGAACTCTCTGCGCCAATGGCTGTTGGGCAGCGAATCGATGGATTCGTGCGTGAAGTTCGACCTGATGGGAAAATTGATCTGGGTCTTGATGAAATGGGATATGGCCGAATTGCGCCACTGACCGATCAAATTATTGCGGCCCTCAAAGGTGCCGGCGGTCGTCTGAATTACGACGATGACAGCACGCCAGACGAAATTCGCCAACGCTTTGGAACAAGCAAAAAGGCTTTCAAACAAGCACTTGGGAATCTCTTTCGCGAGAGACGAATCGCCTTCATGCATCCTGGAATTCAAATCGTCGAGCAGTAAAGCAAACGACAACCGCTGATTCTCTGCGGTACTCTTTTGGCTCGGACGCTCTGCCCATCTCACTGGAAATGTGCTCAAAACGGGCAGAATTTTAATCTAGCGACGATATACCCAAATCTCTTCCGTTACTCTATTGGAGGTTATCACGGCTTCACTTCGCACAAGGAGAATTCAATGACCGTTGCATTCCAGAAACTTATTCGTCGACTTTTTATCACCGTCCTTGTGTTATCGAATGCAACCTTTGCAAGCAATGTGCATGCTGGCGGAGATTTCCCCGACGGTTGGTTTTATGAAGGCGCAAACAGACCAAAGGCACTTCGCGCACTTGAAGGAAAGCCCGCGCCCGAAATCGTGACGCAAGCATGGATTGGCGATCCAACGACAATCGCTGCGAATCGTGGCAAAGTGGTCGTTGTTGATTTTTGGGCGACATGGTGCGGACCATGTATGAATGCGATTCCTGAAAATGTCGAACTGGTAAAAAAGTCTGCCGGCAAGCCACTCGCTTTCATCGGGATCCACGACTCCAATTCTGGCTGGAATAATGCGCCGCAAGCAGTCAAAAGCAAGGGAATCAACTATCCAGTTGCGCAGGACAAAGGAGATTCTGCGAAGGCGTATCAGGTTTCATTCTGGCCGACATATGTTGTGATTGATCATGAAGGAATCGTGCGCGCAGCTGGATTGATTCCGACTCATGTCGCAGAGGTCGTAGAAATGTTGCTGAAAAAAGTTCCAGCCGCATCCACAAACGGGAGCGATTCATCTGCGTCTTACTTTGGCGGAGCCGCACGGCCATCATGGTTGAAGGCGATGGAAGGAACAGTGGCGCCCGCATTGCCCCAAGATGCAAAGTGGATCGGGACACCAGTCACGGCAGAAGCCTGCAAGAATCAAATCGTTGTGATGCAGTTCTTTTCGCCGCAGGGCGATGCGTCGATGAAACAACTTCAGCAAGTCGCAGAACTTGCGACAGAATTTGCTCCCCAGGGTGTGGTCATCATGGGTATCTGCGATGCTCGAAGCAAGTGGCCCGCCGCAAAGACAGCAATTGAAGGCAAAAAGATCACAATTCCAGTGATGCAAGATGGCACCGTGGCTGCAGTCGCTGGAAGTCAACCGCCAATCATGCTTGGCACAACGGCTGCTGCGATGGGCGTTCGACTTGCCCCAACTACGGTGATCGTTGACCGAAATGGAAATGTGCGTGCCGCTGGAGTGCGCCCTGACAAAATCAAAGAAATGATCAACACGATGCTGACTGAACCGCTTTCTGCACCAACCACTCCGAGCAAATGAATATGACAACTGGAAATACCCCGAGCAACACTATGAGTTCTTCTCCTTCACAACCTGCAACTATTCCAGCTGTTGGTGCTTGCCCTTTCGCAGACACTGTTCGAACGCATGTTGGCAAGACGGTCGTTGGTCAACAAGTCGTGGTCGAGCGCGTGATGATCGCGCTGTTGACTGGTGGACATCTTTTGCTTGAAGGCGTACCTGGCATTGCCAAGACGCTCATTGTGCAGTCTGTTGCAAAAGCGATTGACTTGAAATTTTCTCGTGTGCAGTTCACGATCGATCTTTTGCCATCGGACATTCTTGGGTCAGAGATTCTTGATCAGAAGACAAGCGAGTTTCGCATTCATCGTGGCCCAATTTTCACCAACCTTCTGCTCGCTGACGAGATCAACCGCGCATCTCCTAAAGTCCAGTCAGCGTTGCTCGAGGCAATGCAAGAACGAAAAGTTTCCATCGGTGATACCTCACACGTTCTTCCCGCGCCTTTCTTGGTGATTGCGACACAGAATCCCATTGAACAATCTGGAACGTTTGAATTGCCAGAGGCGCAGTTGGATCGTTTCCTTTTACGTCATCGTTTTTCATATCCGTCGGCGGAAGAGGAAACCGAAGTTGTGCGCAGAAGCCTGAAATTGAAGCTGAAACGTCAAGGAGATGGTGCTGTGCCGATGTCGGCATTCGATGCGATCGAAGATGGGGCAAAGTTGCACATCCGCGATCTTTCCGAGGCGATGGCCGCCGTGCAGAACGTTCATGTCAGCGAGGTCTTCTTGCGTGACTGTGTTGAGTTGGTGCATTTGACCCGCAAGCATCCTGACATTGAATTGGGATGCAGTCCACGCGCAGCACTTGCACTAGTGCATGCATCTCGCGCACGAGCCTTCTTGCACGGGCGGGAGTACACGATTCCAGAAGATTTCTTCGCGCTTGCCGAGGATGTCATTCTGCACCGCATGCGTCTCTCATACGAGGCGCTTGCGATGGGTCGAAAGTCAACTGATGTACTGACCGAAATGCTCCGCTCGCTTGCATAAGAAACATTCCGCGTGACGACCATTCTGCGACCACCTGACGAACTTGCGCGCGGCGACTTTGAAATGGTCGTTCGACGACTCGCAGACGATCTTGCATTTGGAATGGATCTATCACGCTTCATTGGATCGGGTCTGGAGTATGCGCAGTCTCGCCCATATTCACCAGGCGATCCAATCAAGATGATGGATTGGAAAATCACGGCTCGACTTGGGAAGCCTTTTGTGAAGGAGTACGACACTCCAAAGCGAACAAATGTCTTTATTATCGTCGACACATCTGCATCGATGGGAATTTCGTCGGCCATGATTACGAAGCATGATCTTGCAGTCTGGATTGCATCCGCGATTGGTTTGATTGCACAGAGGCGGATGAGTCCCGTCGGAGTGATCGGTGGAGGCGAGCGCGAAACACGCTTGAATCCAAGCCTGAATCGTGGCGATCTTTGGCAGGCGCTCGACCCGCTTCGTGCAAGCAACTTGAGTGAAGGGACGAGACTGTCTGATCGTCTTGCGGATCTTGATCTGCGAGCAAAGAGGTCGAGTGTCTTTATTGTGATCAGTGATCTGCACGATCCTGATGCGATTCCTGCAATTAGACACGCTTCCCAGAAGCATGACTGCGTAGCAATTCATTTGATGGATCCCGCCGAACGCGGAAGGTTGCGTGCAGGATTTTTCCGTGGGCAGGAAGCGGAGAGTGGACGATTATTTGTAGCGCATAGCAATTCCGCATGGGGACGAGAAGGAGAAGTCGCAGCAGACTTTGCACGTTGCGGTACGAGCTATCTGCGATTGCAAACGGATCAACCGTTCATCGCACCCCTTCGACATTTCCTGTCATTCAGACCGATGATGGGTGGAGGTCGCGGATGATTGGCGCATATTTCATCAGTGCAATTCTTGCGACGACGATAGTTGCTGATGACAATGCAACTCCACGAGGCATCACGGGCAGCGTGACGATCTCGCACTCGGGCGATCCACTGCAAGCCAAGCTCGATCAGGATCTTTCTTCGCCACTACTGGTTCGCGTGACGGATCTCTCAGGCACCGATCCCACATCTGAACATCGATACCGAATCGACTATATCGGAGCGGTTGCTGGATCATTCGACCTGCGATCGATGATCACCCACCGCGACGGAACGCCTGCGACAGAAATCGCTCCAATTCCAGTCAAAATCGTCTCAGAACTGCCAGAGAAATTTGGGAGCGATCTTTTTATTGTCTCGGCCAAGCCATTGTTCGCACGAAGTTATTACCGAGTGATTCTCGGTTTGATCGCTGCAATTTGGATTGCAATTCCAATTTTCGTATTTGTCCGCAGGGCGATTCGCAATCGACCCGCGCCTCCTGCGCCCCCACCACCACCTGCACCGACACTCGCCGATCAACTTCGACCACTTGTAGAGGGAGCAATGAACCAAGGACTTTCGGTGCCCGATCAGGCACGACTCGAACTTCTTCTTATGGCTTTCTGGAGTGAGCGACGCAATTTCTCTGCACTACAACCTGCCGAAGCAATCGAAAAACTTCGCAACGACCCAGAAGCAAGCACGTTGCTGCTGGCAGTTGAAAGATGGCTTCACTCTCGCGCAGGCGCAACTCCGCAACCTGAGAAAGATTTGGCGCAATTACTTGATCCATTTCGTGGACATGATCCAATCACACTCGTAGAGGTTGCGCAATGACATTTACATTTCCAATGCTCTTGTTGCTCTTGGCAATTCCAGCGCTGATGTTGTGGGCAGTTCCATACCGCACTTGGGGATTGTTACTTCCGTTTGATCATCAAGTGCATCCCAGTCGTCGGTTGCTTTCTCTTTTGCTGAGTGCGTTCGACTGCTTGCCAGCACTCTTGCTCGCTGCCGCAATTGTGATTCTTGCCGGACCGCAAACTATGCAGCAGCCAAAGAACGCTCGCAAACTGACAAATATCCAATTCTGCCTCGATGTATCTGGAAGCATGATGATGGAAAATCGCAGTGAAAACGCTCGAAAAGCTATTGAAGACTTTATCGCTGTGCGTGAGGGCGATGCATTTGGCCTGACAATATTTGGATCACAGCAAATTCGATGGACGCCTCTGACGAAAGATCTTTCCGCGGTTCGAAATGCCCTGCCATTCGCTAACCCAAGCCGCCAACCCAGTCATATGAGCGGAACAATGATTGGCGCAGCTCTGCGATTCTGTAAAGACAACATGATGAACGAAGCCGAGCAAGGTGATCGAATAATTATTCTGGTTTCAGACGGAGATAGTTTTGATCTTGCAGGTGACGCTAGTGGCGCAATTACAGATGAGTTGAAGCAAGAAAATATCAGGCTTTACCATATCCATGTCGCAACAGATCCGATTCCAGATGAAGTTGTCGATATCGCACGTGAAACTGGCGGCGAAGCATTTCAAGCGACGGACGCACTCAGCTTGAAGCGCGTCTTCACGCACATTGATCGAATGAAGCCTGCAGAATTTCGAACTCTTGGCACGGTTCCGCTGGATCACTTTCAACCATTTGCCATTGTGGCGCTGGCATTTCTTGGGCTTCACGTGATTGGACTGTTGGGAGCGCGATACACCCCTTGGTAAGTATTCAAATGATGCAGAGTTCTCACATCATCATCGCATTCGCAGTGCTTGTGTTTGTTGGAATTGCGGAATGGTTGCATGCACGCCGAGTCGCACGTGTCGCACGACTTGCGTTCGGACCAAGCGGCCGAGCGTCGAGATGGACGATCGTTGTGGCACCCTCACGAACGATTGCTGCTGCGCTTGCGACATGGGGACTGATGTTTCTGGTGACATATGATCCGATCGAAATAGACCGTAAACCAGCCAAAATTGCTTCGAATCACCTGCTCGTGCTGCTT
>CAJCCX010000086.1 GCA_903961015.1 uncultured bacterium | reverse complement strand
GCGATCATGGCTGCGCCATTTGCAGATCGACTCGAACTCTGTGATGATCTTTCAAGCGAAGGATGGACGCCAACAATGGAATTCGTGCGCGAGGCGCGTTCTGCAACGGGCGCTTCGCTGGTTGTAATGATTCGGCCTCGATTGCAAGGTGCAATCACCGTAATGACAGTTGCCGGATTCACTGCGACGCCGCGAATCGTCGACGCATCAATTCGCGAAATTGAACTGGCAGCTGCGGCGGGCGCTCACTCTGTTGCAATCGGCCTGCTGACTGCAGATGGCTTCGTCGATATGGATGCCTGCGGAAAACTTGCCGATGTCGCCCGCACTGCAGGCCTTGAAGTTGCATTCTTGCGAACATTCGACTTGCTGATTGATCGAAGGCGTGGAATGCGCGACCTCTCCGCACTGTGCATGAAACGTGTCGTTACTGCAGGAGTGCTCGGATGGGACGCATCGGTCTCAACGCTCGAACAACGAATCGCGGTTCTCGCCGAGGACGCTAGAAACGCCGAGGAATTCGCCATTTCTGGCAAGTGCGTTGTCGAAATCATTCCCGGAGGAGGCGTACGCGCTACGAATGCGCGGGACTTCATGCAGGTCTCGCCGCATTTGCATGCATCCTGTCGTCGTGGTGGAAAAATCAACTGCGACGAACTTGAAGAATTAAAAATTCAAATGACTCTTGCAATCACAAGTCCAATGAAATGACAGTGAAAATCATTTTCCCCAAGTCGTCAAACAATAATCCAATCCAACTGGGGTGCAATTTGGATTTTCAACACTTGCCTGCGGCGATGCGCTTCCCTGCAAACCCATCAAACAAAGCGACATATCAAGCGCTTGCTGATCTGTCTTGGGCATCGACGATGCAGGACCCGAAAGACCAAGTACCACGACACGCTTTGGATCTGTGACGCAAGAGTGCATCATCGAGTCATCGACGAGTTCGTGATCTTGCAACTCATTCACCGAACGACCTTCGCCCCAATCAGCAGACCAGCGAGCAACGCACCAACATTCAGGGCAGCGCTCTGTCGGTGAAGAGTCACTGCGATAGAGCGCAACGACAACTTGGACATTGGGAATAGTTTTCACATCTGGAACTTCTTCCACAACTAAAACTGCTGGAGCGACAGGTAACGATTGAACAACTTGAACTTCTGGCGACTTCTGAGTGGGTTCGATCGCAACATTGTCGGGACTCGGCGCAGCGCTTGGCGTGGGGGCGGACTGCATCTTCGCAATCACTGCGATCACAAGACATGCTGCGATGGCCACCGAAGCCCATCTCATACGCGCAGCAGATTTTGCGCGCGCCAAAGCGAGGCTGTCCAATAAATTTGCTGTGTGATCATCGCCGGCCACAACCCTGGGATTGCAGTCACTTTCGAAGTGCTCAAGTTCGCGGGACATTTTCAGAAGTTGTTCTATATCTTGCTCTTTCATTCGTCATTCATTCTTTTGTCATTCGTTCCTGCAGAAAAACTCGACATTGCGCGCTCATTGATTCTTCGCTGTTGGGGTCTCCTGCGCTCGACGATTCTGTGATAAATCGACGCCTTTTCCTCGAAGAAAATCAGCGATGCGTGCCAAAACTGCTCTCTTTCTCTCATGCGCTGTGCTTGGTGAGACTCCAAGTTTGGCAGCAATCTCTCGCTCAGAACAATCTTCAGCAACGGCACGCAGGATTTCTCTATCAACATCACTCAACGGAGCCGCAGGTTCACTCCCCTCAACCACTCGCCGAATCACCTCGATGGCACTTGCCAGATCGGCAGCGTGCGAGGGGTCATCAGCCTGACTTGTTGGCAGCCATTCGTCACTATCGGGAAGTACTCCAATTCTGCTGTTGCGCCCTTCCTCTCGCACGCTTCGAAGCCAAATGATCGAAGCGACGGCATACAAAAAAGTGGAATGTTTGGCGCGTGTGGGGTCATAACTGCCGGACTGAAGCGCTCTCCAGAATTCGATCCATGTTCGCTGAGCGAGTTCGTCCGCACGGTCGCCGTACGCATGACTCGAAACGCCTCTCCCACTCACCTTACGCTGAAAAAAACGCAGCAATCCAGGCGCAAATCTCTCGTGCAATTCTGCGAGCTCCCCTTCTTTTGCGTGTTCAGGTTGATTCTGCTTCATTCGACCCATCAAGAATACTCATGGCTCGTGTGCGTTGGTTTTTCGACTGTGCCACCGACCGATCAACTGCGAGAGTGCTCCCTTTGCCGAACTCACGTTAAGCCAACTGCTTTTACAGCTCAATTACGCAGTAATAGTGCATCTCAAGTCTGACAACTCAATGCCGTTTGCGAACAAATCTTTTGACAAGCCGCCCTTTTGAGTTACTATTGAAATTCTCCACTAGGACGGAAGGATAAAGGGAGTCATTCTTGCTGCTCATTGTTGAGTGATAAGCATGACACCGTTGGCAGTGGTTTTCTGCCGTCTGAATTGCCCCATCTTGAATGACGGGTCGCTTTCGAGTCATCACGACTCAGGAGTTTTTAATGATTGCAACATCGTTCATGAATATTTTGTCTTCCGTGCGCACTGAGTCATTGCGAAACGCCATCGTCCGCATGATTCCATTGGCGACCGTCTCATTGGTTCTGCTGAGCGCCACCAACACTTTCGCTGCGGTCACCATGCCCCAGCGACTGACCACAACGACCCTGACTGGCACGAATGGACAGTTCAATAGTGCTCGCTACGATTATGAAAATCTCTTAAGTGTTCAAGCGTCAGCGGTTGGTGATGTCCAAAGTGACTTCTTCTCATTCCGCAACAATTTTGAGACTTACTCGGCAACTGTCACCTCTGGCACTGCCGCACTCAATTTTTCTACCCCAAGTTATGTCGCTGCAGATGATCTCTATGAATCACCATTCACTCTTACATTTGGAGATTCCAATTTAGATGCGACGTGGAGATTTGCCTACGACGGTGGCGTTGCACAAGGTGAGACTGGCGGCAATGAGTCATTCATTTCACAAACCCAAGTCATGCGCGATGGACAATTGCACTGGGCTTTGGTGTTTAATGGTGGTGGAGCTGGTGGCGTTTCAGAAGGCGGAATCTTCAGCAGTACCGTTGTGCTGGCGGGTTTGTGGGGCGCCACTGGAACAGGTGCGGGCAGCGTGGAATACTCATACAACAGCGCCTATTACAGCATTCTGAAAAACTTCACCTTTGACGGAACCAACACTACCTTCCAGATTGGCACCAGCGCATACGTGTCGACATCTAGCGTTCCAAACGAAGGGCAAGACCCGAATATTCAAATGACATTGATTGGCGATGTTGTTGTGCCCGCTCCTGGCGCAGTCGCTTTGATTGGACTGAGCGGCCTTCTCGTTGGTCGCCGTCGACGGATCTAAAACCGATTCGTTTACATCGCTGTGCGAATGCAGACGCGGCTTAAACTCACAAGCCCCCGAGTCTAAAAAAACTCGGGGGCTTTTTGTTTTGTGGATTACTGTGGATTACTTGGACTCGTGCTCGAATGCGAGCACGCCTGAGGAGCAAAAAAACACAAATCGAAAAGCCAAATCGAAAACCCCAATGGAAAAGCCCAATGGAAAAGCCCAGCCGGCGTTGGGCCGTCTGGGCTTTGATAAAGCTCCCCCGACTGGACTCGAACCAGTGACCTGGCGGTTAACAGCCGCCCGCTCTACCAATTGAGCTACGAGGGATCGTGAACCTCAAAGATAGCATTGCCGTGGAATCCGTCAACTTCTCGCGGAAATTATATCGCCGTGGCCTTGCGTAAAACACTCGTCCCCCTGCCACTTGCGCCAAAATGATTTGTGCGTAGAATGTTTGACTCGATCTGGAGACAACACTATGAAGCCTGATATCCATCCAAAGTATTACCCTGAGTGCAAAGTCAACTTCCGCGGTGCTGTCGTAATGACAGTCGGAGCAACTGTTCCTGAGTTGAACGTAGAAGTTTGGTCGGGGTCTCATCCGTTCTACACGGGACAAAAGACATTTGTTGATACCGCTGGTCGCGTTGAACGCTTCCAACGCAAATTCGCTGGTGGGTATTTCGCCAAGGGCAAAGATGGTGCCGAGGCGAAAGCTCCCGAAACAAAGAAATAGCGACTTCCAATTTGAATTTTTCGACACCGTGCTTTTTCAGGCACGGTGTCTTCTTTATATGCGCTCATAATTTGTTTGCTGACACAAAATGGCAATACCTCCCGACAATCTCATTCGCAAGCTGCTCGAAATCGACAACGAGTTCGAATCGCTGACTTCCGCGATGCTTGATCCCGTCGTGATGACCGATCACCGACGACTGCGTGGAATTGTGATTCGCAGATCTGCGATGAATGAAATGGTGATGCGTTGGCGGCGATGGAACGCAGCAGGAACCGAACTTGCGTGCGCGATCGAACTCGCTGGTGATTCAGATGCGGCGATGGCGGCGATGGCACGAACCGAGCGTGTTCAACTGGAACAAGAGCGCGAAGAGATCATTGAATGGCTCATTCGAGATTTAGTTACCGCCGACGACCGCGCAGTTGGTGAAATCATCTTGGAGGTTCGCTCTGGCGTGGGTGGCGATGAAGCGAGTTTATGGGCCGGCGATCTCGTGGCGATGTATCAACGATATTGCCAAATTCGTGGGTGGAAATGGGAAGAACTTGAACTGAAAGCTGGCGACGTTGGCGGCATCAGTCACGGAGTCTTCGAAATCTCCGGGCTGGGAGTTTGGAGTTCTCTTGGATATGAAGGTGGAACCCATCAGGTGAAGCGCGTGCCGACGACGGAAGCGCAAGGTCGAGTTCACACATCAACTGCAACGGTTGCGGTGCTTGCTGAACCCGAAGAAGTCGCCAATGCCGTTGATCCGCAAGAGGTCAAAGAAATTATGACGACCGCACAAGGACCGGGTGGACAGAATGTCAATAAAGTTGCAACGGCTGTGCACTTGATCCATCTTCCCACTGGCATCGAAGTGCGGATGCAAGAGACGCGCAGTCAATTGCAGAATCGAGAAAAAGCGTGGCGACTTTTGCGCGCACGAGTCTATGAACGCCGTCAATCTGAAGCGAATGCCCGCCGTGCAGATCAGCGAAGCGCAATGATCGGATCAGGAAGCCGCGCAGAAAAAATCCGCACATACCGAGCGAAAGAAAATATTGCAGTCGATCACCGAATCGATGAAAGTTTCAATCTGACTGAAATACTTGCCGGCCGGATGCAGACACTGCTTGATGCGCTTGCGCTGAAGGATGTTGCGGATCGCATTCAGCAACTCTGACTGGCGGTTCTCTTTGCGGGCAAGCGAATCACACACGCATTGAGATCGATACGGATTCAATCCATTCTGCGAGGAATTTTTCAACGAAGACATCGACTGCATCCGCCGTCGATTTTGCGTCAATTCCGCGAAGACAGACTCGGTAATCCCCCGCCGTGCGATCCAAGAGGATCTCGAATCCGCCATCGACCACCATCGCCTGAGGTAATCGCAGTGCAAAGTGAGCAACGGCAGCATTTGTTTCGGCAGTGCCGACGGCAATCGCAGGATTTGCGACAAGCGATGCGTCATTGAGAAACCAGAGATCGGTGAGAATCTGAGATCGCATTTGCAGACTTGTATCACCGTCTTGTGTGGCGAGTTCTTGGATCGCTCGATCAATTTCTTTCTGGAGTCGATAAATCGTCGGCCGATCATCTCGTTCGGCATTGGGATGAGAACCGACGACGAGAGAGAGTGTTCTTTGCGAATGTGATTTCGCAGACTGAGTTTTTTTCTGCTCGCCTTTATTCATTGTGATTTTTGTCCTTGTCGCACATTTGCGATCACTTGGAAATCAGCCGATTGCGTTGCCGTCTTGAAAGTGACTGGCAAAAGAAGAATGCCCGTGAATCCATCACGAGGCGTGACGGTGACGAATACGTTTACGCCACCACCTTTGGCAGGCTCTGTTCGTGCAAGTGCGACTGTTGCATCGGCGCTGGTTGTGGTGACAGATTCCAGAACTGTTCCAGGATTTGTCAATGTGAAAGTTGCCTCTTTCGAAGTTCCTGATGGAATTAATCCAACATTACTACGAACATCCATCACTGCGATCATTGGCTTTTTCGGAGCTTTTTCTTGACGAATCCGCACATCGACAACCCCCGCTTCCGGCGCATCGGTCTCAAAGTAAATATAAGACGGCAGATCCGTGCTCAATTCATTCAAGTCATAACCAACTATGTATGAACTGCGCGGCGCATCCTTTGCGTCATCGAATCCTTGAATTGAAATGGGGCCGCCCAAAGAAGACAAGATGCGAAATGGTTTCTTGTTGGTGGACTCGAGGATGATTCGACCTGTCATATTTTTCTGTTCGATTGCATTGATATATGGCGGCACGATTCGCACGGGAAGACTGACCTCGCCCTTCACAACCACTTCAAGTGCGCGTCCATATCCGTCGACCATGACTTTGACAGATGAACGACGAACGCCCATCGCAGGAGCACCATCGAGTTTGATCTGGAGTTCCACTGTTCCACCTGGTGGGATCTGCTTGCCTACGAGATCAGATATTGTCGTGCACTTGCAAGATGGCTGAACGAAATTGATAGTGAGTGGTTTATCGCTCGTGTTGCGAAGGAGAACAATGCCTTCACCAGGCGTATTGGGCGAGAGAAAACCGAAATCCATATTCGCAGGCTCAGAGACCAACGGAAGCGCTTCAGAAATCGCACGGGGCTCGACAGCATTAGGACGGACTGGAGGGGTCGGACGCCTTGCAGGAACGGTCCTGGCGCTTGGACTTGCGGTGGGAGCGGGCGCAGGGGCTTGTGCGATTGCATAATTCGCCATAAGAAGCATTAAAACAGCGGGAAATAATGCGAAATAGTGCTTGGCTTTGGCATCGGGAACATTCCGATAACAGGTTTTTTTCTGCATAATTGACTTAAGGATAGCTGAGAAGACCAACTATTCGGCGCAATCCCATCCACCGCCTCTAAAAAAATAATTTGAAATTTTGGTGAACAAAATTTTACAAAGCTCAAATTGGAGATATGTTCACGGTACGGATGAGAATCCGTATGAGTTCTTTTGGATATTGAATATTTACTTCAAAAGCCAATCGGCTCATCAACAACGCCCTTTTCCCTCCCTCCGCCCCCGAGCCTTGTGCTCGGGGGTTTTTTTAATTGACCTTTGATTCGCATGTGCTTCGATCGCCCGACGAGAGTGCATGCCAAGTGATTTATGCGCTCTTGGCTATGATCGGCTCTTTCCCCAAAGGACCCATATGAATTCCAACGACATTCGACCTGGCATCGCAATCAAACTTGACGGACGCATGTACAAAGTCACCGAGTACGCACACGTTACTCCTGGCAATCTGCGCGCCTTCGTTCAGATCAAGATTCAGGACATCGAAAAGGGAACGCTTCTTGAGAAGCGATTGCGCTCCGGTGAAAATGTCGAGCAAGTCGAACTCGACCGTCGCCCGATGGAATATTTGTACGCCAACGGAAAGAACTTTGTGTTTATGGATTCGGCCAATTACGAGCAGAGTGAGTTTGACGAAAAGGTTGTCGGCAATATGGCTCTCTATGCAAAGCCAAATACAGAACTGGTTGTCTTGTGGTGCGACGGACGACCGATCTCGATCGAGTTGCCGAACGTCGTCGAATTGCAAGTGACTGATACTGCTCCAGGAATCAAGGGCGCAACTGCGACCAACCAATTGAAAGAAGCAACGTGCGAAACGGGATTGAAGACCCGCGTTCCACCGTTCATCACCATTGGCGAGATGATTCGAATCAACACGACTGACGGTTCATACGCCAGTCGCGCCTGACGAACGGCTTACGCTTGGATCGACCCATTTCCCTCTCCACAGCCTTGAGATCAACCTCAACTCTCGCTGGGCAACGATCGGTTGCATGAGATCGAGGCGAGGGTTCGGAGTTGTCCAGCGCTGCCAAAGATTGATAAATGCCTGACCACCCGCACGGCCAATTGGAATAATAATTGAACCTTGTGGACCAAGCAGCACCGCTTGATAGAGCGGCTTGTTGTGTGGCGCCAGTTCGCGCACGATCAGCACGGAGTCTTCGACGGTCCAACGACGACCGTTGCGATCATCAACAAATCCTGGTCCCGCACGCACAATGCCACGCGTGGTTTTTAGAATTGAAAATCGTTCACCTAGTGCTGAAGTGAACCACGCGATCGCAAAGAGCGCGAAGACCCCCCATGCGACAAGCGACAAAACTTCGTAGATTCTCCAAGGGGCACCTGAGATGAGGTGATTAAAGATTTTTCCGCCAACCCAGAAGAGTGGGAAGATCATGGCAAACGCCTGGCTCTTACTGAAACTGTGCCCGATCTCTTCGAGTTCGAGCAGGCCCGGTGGCGCGCGGTGTTTGTCGAGAGTTGGCGCAATCGATGGCACCACGAGAGCAATGCGAGAAGGCTGCGCGGCGCGAATTGCTGTCGCTGCAACGGCGGCTTTGGCCTCCTGAGAGTTCTTGCGCCAGAAACGCCATCTCGTTGCTTTGGAACCGAGGCCATCCTTGAGGAGCGAAGCCCATGGTGCGTTGCCCTCACTTTCGACGAAGGCATTCCACTGCTTCGCGCTGTGGGTGGAGTTGCGGCGAAAGGCCCACACGAAAGCACCAAGCATGAGGATCAATGGGACAAACGCTGCAAACTTAAAGAGCGAAAGAATTGAACTCGGAGTGAGTCCTGTGTTCTGCGCCTGGCGTGAGGTGGAAATCATTAAAATGATGAAAGGAGTGATAAAGATCGGCATGGCAAGTATTGCAAGGAACATTGGCCAGATCGCGCGAATGCCGCTGCGCGAAGCGACTGGGGGAATGGACAACACCGCGATGTTGCTCGCAAGCGCTTCTTTATTTTTTTCGTTCAACGCAAACAGAGGCTACATCATGCGACGCCACCTCTGCGATAAGCCGAGTTGAGCGCGGTCGACTCACCCGAGTTTCTTATGTCGATAGAACTTGAGCATCCGCCGTAGTCCGCCGAGAACGATGCCGCGTGGGCGAACATTGATCCCATCACGCGCTGTGAACAAGTCGATGCGTGGCACTGGCGTCGTCCACCTTTGCCAGAGATTGATGAAGGCAAGGCTCCTCCCTTTGCCAATTTGAATTGTGAACGCACTTGTTGGACCAAGAAGAGTCACTGAATATCCAGGCCTTTTTCCTGGCCACTCTTCCCGGATGACGAGTACGGAATCTTCGACGGTCCAGAGGCGGCCATCGGGATGATCGACCCACCCAGGTCCAGCGCGAATAATTCCGCGCGTTGTCTTGAGCAGTGCAAATCTTTCGCCGAGCAATGAGACGATCCAGAAAATTGCGATGAGAGCAAACGGAATCCAGAACAGAAATATCATGAGGTCGATGACTCCCAGCCAACCAAGTGGCGCACCTGTGGCAAGAGTTGTGATCGCTCTGATGGGATAATTACCAAGTAAGTAGAGAGGCATACAGATTGAGAACAACTCCACCCAATTGAATGTGTTGCCGATTTCTTCCGGTTCGAGCAGGCCTGGGGGCGCTACGTTCGCTATCAACTTCGCAGTGATCGACGATGGAACGAATGCGATTCGACCAGGAAAATTCGTCCGCAGATTCGCCGCCGCATCTTTGGGGAAAGTCTCCATCGGTTTCAAGAGCCAGCTGCTAGCTGGCTCAAAGTTCTTTCGAAGCATCGCGTTTTGTGGTGCCTCGCTTTCGAGTTTCGCGTCTTTCTCTCGCTGCCTATCCGCTGCGCGTCTTCGAAGGGCTTTCATCCAAAGGATCGCTCCAAGTGCAGCTCCAATCACGATCGCACCAAACCAAAGCATCGGTCCAACGAGGTTGGTTCCAATGGTCGGATTTTTCACTGACATGAGAACAACAACAAGCCCGATTGGTGTCGCCAAGATCACGACGGCAACGGGCCAAAGATATGAGATCGTCCCCCTCTGCAAAAACCTTGGGAGAAGGTCGATCACCGCAATGTTTGCCGGAAGTTCGTTCAATGAGCGTTCAATGAGGTAGCGGGAATGCCTGACAGAATCCGCGGATTTCTTCGCGGACCTTTGCGCATGTTGCTGCATTACCTTTGGAACCCATCACACGGTCGAGCCATTCGCCGACGCGCTTCATGTCACTTTCGCCAAGTCCGCGCGTCGTGAGCGCTGGAGTTCCAAGCCGCAATCCGCTCGTCAAGACGGGCGAACGTGGATCATTTGGAATTCCATTCTTGTTGCAAATGATGCCAGCCGTCTCGAGCCATTTCTCTGCATCAGCTCCAGTCAGTTCTGCATCGCGCGGGCGAAGATCCACAAGCATCAGGTGATTATCCGTTCCACCCGAGCACAATCGATAACCACGGCTTTGCAAATCTGCTGCGAGTGCCTGGGCATTCTTTACAACCTGCTGGCAATATGTCTTAAAAGATGGCTGTAATGCTTCGCCGAAAGCGAGGGCTTTCGCCGCAATAATGTGCATTAGCGGACCGCCTTGCACTCCTGGGAAAACCTTGCGATCAATCTTTGTTGCGATGTCTGCATCATTGGTCATGATCAGTCCGCCACGTGGACCGCGCAGCGTCTTGTGAGTCGTGGTCGTGACGAGATGCGCATGAGGAAACGGTGAAGGATGCACTCCAGTTGCACAAAGCCCCGCAATATGCGCGATGTCTGCCATCAAGAGCGCGCCAACTTTGTCTGCAATCGCACGAAAGCGTGCAAAGTCGATGACGCGTGAATATGCGGAATATCCGCAGATGATCAACTTTGGTTTGTGTTCCAGCGCCAGCCGCTCGATCTGGTCATAGTCAAGCATCTCGGATTTGGGATCAAGAACATAATCCACAATTTGATAAAAAGTTCCGCTGAAGTTGACCTTCAATCCGTGACTGAGATGTCCGCCTTCCTTGATCGGCAGACTGAGAACAGTGTCGCCAGGATTCAGTACTGCCATAAACGAAGCGATATTGGCATTTGCTCCGCAGTGCGGTTGCACATTTGCAAAGTTGCAACCAAAGAGTTTCTTTGCGCGATCTCGTGCGAGATTTTCGATTTGATCGTGAAACTCGCAGCCACCGTAATAACGCTTGCCGGGATATCCCTCTGCGTATTTGTTGGTCATCCACGATCCCGCCGCATGCATCACTGCATTGCTGACATGATTTTCGCTGGCGATCAGTTCGAGAGTTGTCTCTTGACGGTCACGCTCGCTGGCAAGAATGCGCGAGACATCTGGATCCGCCTGTTTGAGAAGTGCGAGAAGATCGTCACCCATGTTCGTGATGTGCTCTGAGGAAGTTTCGGATCGTGCTGGTGCGGTGGTCATCAGCACAATGTACCGCTACGCATCGATGTATTGTATATCGGTTGGATCGACTTTTCATTCATATCGCAGGAGCAGTACTCGTCGTTGAATCCGACGCAGGACGCCCCCGCGCTTGGTGGCAAGACCATACGAAATGTCAGCAAATTACTTCTGTGACTGCGAAATGGGCAGTTGAATTGCAAGCATTCGTTCGTGACTGGAGTGAAGGGGAAATTCCTGATCCAAATCGAATTGGTGCGTTGCTGCCGAAAGAACCGCCGTTTCTGGCAGCGTGTTGGCGTGCGGCAATTCAAATTCCTAGAGGAGAAACGCGAACGTATGCGTGGCTTGCCGCGGCCGCGGGAAGGCCCACAGCACACCGAGCTGCTGCGCACGCGATGGCGCGCAATCCTCTGGCGCTTCTCGTGCCCTGCCACCGAGTTGTCGGCACGAATGACATGGGTGGATTTTGTGGATTCAAACCATCGACTTCGCAAATGCAATCAAGTCACTGGGCGCTGGCTCTGAAAAACAGACTGCTGCAAATTGAATCTGGCAATCAAATTGAAAAACGAAAGGTTCTCTACACTTCCGCAGCTTTGGAAATAGGTCAAAGCATCAAAAGGAAAAAACGATGAACATCACGATGGTTGGAACTGGATATGTCGGACTTGTCACAGGTGCTTGCTTTGCAGACATGGGAAATCATGTGACTTGCTTGGATATCGATGAAGCAAAGATTGCGACTTTGCGAAAAGGCGAAAGTCCAATCTATGAACCTGGTCTGACAGAAATGATTCAGCGCAACGCGCATGCGGGGCGACTTGCGTTCACAACAGATCGAAACGTGGCATATCGCGATGCGGCAATCATTTTCATCTGCGTTGGAACGCCAAGCAGAGATGATGGAAGTGCAGATTTGAAATATGTGCTCAAGGTTGCGGATGACATCGCTGTTGAATTGGAACGACTGGATTCGAAGGCGCCGATGAAGACCATCGTGGTCAAGAGCACCGTGCCAGTCGGAACGAGTCATAAAGTGCGCGATGCAATTCG
>CAJCCX010000085.1 GCA_903961015.1 uncultured bacterium | reverse complement strand
GAATCGCGTCTACCACACTTGGCATTCTAGTTGCGATCCGTCCTTGAATTCGTCAACTCAGTGGTGGGCCGCTTGCATTACAATTTTGAAGTTGCGTAGAGTGATTTGCATTGATGAGTGCACGGGTTCAACCCGTGCACTTTTTTGTTGAATTGCACGCCGGCTTCATCGATGATTTCTACTGTGCGCTCGTGCGCAAATAAAAGATGGCATCAATAATGCCAAGCGAAATCGCTGACACCAAGATGCCATAGCAAATCCCTTCACCAGTGGCTTGGCGCGCGTGGCCATGATTATTCCAGTGGGCAAGTAAATGCATTGCAGAAGCAAATTTATTCCAAGCCCTGCTTCCAGTTCGGCGTTGGGCTTATCTGACTTTCAAAACATTCCTCGGCCCGTTGGCGAAAAAGCCTTGCTGCCTTCACAGCCACCAAACCATGGTGGACGCCAATGTTTGGAGAAGTCAAAGTGGAAAAAAGATAAAGGGTAAAAGGGATAAAGGAAAAAGTTTAATCGACAGTCCTCACGAAACGGCAACCGAGAAGGTAGTACTGGAAGCCTGGGGTGTTGTAGATGCGGTTCGAGGCACGGCAGAAGCTGGCGTAAAAGTGCCACCCCCCGCCGCGCAGGACGCGCGCGCCAAGTTCACTCTGAGCTGGACCCGTTGGATCAATCACACCGCCTGCGCAGGATTTGTAATAGTCGCCTTCGTACCAATCTTGACACCACTCATGAACATTGCCGATCATGTCGTAGAAACCAAGTGCATTGGGTTCTTTCTGACCGACCGAATGTGTCGTCAGATTCGCATTGTCGAAGTTCCACCCGATCTGATCAAGTTCACCGTAGGTCGCTTTGTCGACGCCTGCTCGGCACGCATATTCCCACTGCGCTTCGGTTGGAAGAATCATTCCCGTCTTGGCGCAGAACTTCTGACAATCGTCCCACGAAATCATTTCCGCAGGATTGAATTTGACTGCGTTTGCCGCTGAATCTGCCCTGGTTTTCGCTTCTTCAGCAGTCATTTTGATGCCTGTCCAATCGGCAAATGGCTTTGACAAATAAACCTCAGCGATCCACGTGGCATTTGATTGTTGGAACAAACTTGGATTCTCTCCCATCACCTTCATCCACTGCTCTTGCGTCACTTCGGTGCGACCAAGATAAAACGCCTTGGTGATCGTGACTTCATGCTGAGGTCGTTCAGAGTGTTTGTACTGCGGAGCATTCTCCGCCAGAATCTTTTCAACTTCAAGCGCGATCTCGTCATCGGGGCTTGCACCCATCATGAACTTTCCTGGCGGCACGAGCAACATTTCCATACCACTTGCTTTGTCTTTCACTCGCCACGGCAACTTTGTTTCCGTGATGCGCTTGAGAAAATCCGCATCGGTGACAACCTTGGGATCGGGATTCTGCTCGAGAACTTCCGCCCAAGAAAGTGGAGACGCCGTTGCGGCGGGTGCGGCCGCAGGTGCGGGCTTTGGATTTGGCTTCTCTGGAACAGCGCCACCTTGACTTGCACCAACAAGTCCCGCCACCATCACCACCCCCACCAACATCAGCACGATATTGCGACCGGAATTGATCATTGGAGTGGAGCGTATCCGTTGCAATCGCCTCAGCAAAGCTGAGACTTCACACCATCGCAGAAAGCACTTCCAGCGCGCGCCGCGCCGCAACGAGATCCGCTTGCGCTTGCGAAAGCATGCGCCTGGTTTCCGCGATGACTTCTGGCTTCGCTTTGGCGAGATAGCCAGCATTGGACAATTTGCCCTCAAATCCAGTTGCTTTGCGCTCGCGGTCAACAATGATTTCCTCGAGGCGCTTGCGCTCTGCACCAACATCGACAGCATCGACAAGGGCGGAAAGCAAAAGTTCGCAACCTTGAAATGGAAACGGCACAGCATCGACGGGACGAGCCGCGCCATCCGAACATTCCGCTCGATCCAGACCTGCGAGAGTTTCGACAGTACCACTTCCCTGCGCAACAATGTCCATGATCTCTTTCGGCGCGTGCAGCACAATGCGCCTTCGATCATGCACTTGTCTTTCACCACGCACATTGCGAATCGCCATCACCAGAGTCTGCACTCGCTGAAAAGATTCGATCGCCTGCGCATCATTCAGCGCGCGGTCAGGCGCAGGCCACCGAGCGACTGCGAGCAAATCAGACGCAGGCAAATCAAGCCCGCGAATTGGCGCAGTCGAAACAGTTCGCACGGCAGTCCACAGAACCTCTGTCACGAATGGCATAACAGGATGCATCACGCGCAAGATGCCATCCATCATTGCTCGCAGTACCGCTTGCTGAACTGGATCATTTTTTACGGTCGGCTTGATCGCTTCGAGATACCAATCACAGAAATCTCGCCACACAAAGTCATAGAGCGCGTCGGCGATTGGATTGAATTGATACTCAGCCAGTGCGTTCTCGATCGTCGTGACCATTCGGCAAAAACGAGCGATAATCCAGCGATCTGGCAAGGAAATGGGGACGACTGGCTCCGCCGAAGTCGTCGCTGTTCCCAATTGCGAAAGCGCAAATCGCGAGGCGTTCCATAACTTTGTTGCAAAGTTGCGACCCAGATCGAATCGACTGGATGTATTTCGCGCCAAAGGAATTGAATCCGTCGCAGTGACGAGGCCAGCGGAAACTCCATACGCCGTGACCATCTGCTTTGTCGGATCGGTAGGACAGACCTGAGTCGGCGCAGCAACGACGTGCCCCGATTCGGTGGTGATTGTATTGGGCTGAAATGCTTGCTGAGTGAATGGGCAGAGCACATCCACCGGCAGTCGAACATCCTGAGTTGCAGTGGACATTTGCGTCAATACAAATCGCATTGCATCAGCGCCGTGCGTGGCAATGATGTCGCGCGGATCGACGCCGTTGGCAAGTGACTTGGACATCTTCTGCCCGAAACCATCTTGAACGATGCAGTGAATGAAGACGCTGCGAAACGGCAATCGACCATTCATAAAATATCGATTGAACATCACCATACGACTGACCCACAGCGTGATGATTTCGCGTGCGGTCGAAAGCACTGCACTCGGATTGAATGTGTCCAACATCCCTTCCATGCCGAATCGATTGGGGTTTGGCCAACCCAGCGTGCTCATTGGCCAGAGCGCGCTGGAAAACCACGTATCAAGAACATCAGAATCTTGCGTGAATCCCGCAGCATTCAAGGCAGGAATGAGCGTCGCATCGAGCGACTCTGGCGGACAGACGAAGACTTC
>CAJCCX010000084.1 GCA_903961015.1 uncultured bacterium | reverse complement strand
GCCAGATAATTTGCGGCGCTTCCGTCAAAGCATCGAAGGGAATTTTGTGGGAGTCGGAATTCTGATTCGTCACAACGACAAACGCGAGCTGATGATTGTCAATCCGCTCGAAGGTTCGCCGGCTTCGCGAGCAGGAATTCGACCAGGAGACAAGATCATTGCAGTCGATGATCAATCCACAGTTGGATGGACGCTCAATCGCTCTGTAGACAACATCACTGGTCCCGTTGGAAAGCCAGTCAAGCTGACGATCCAACGCAACGATGTCCCAGACCCGTTGGAATTTTCTCTCAAGCGTGCGAGTATCAAGATGCGCTCGGTCAATGGTTGGTGGAAGTCGCAGTTGGACTCGAAAGGAACGCCGCTGTGGGATTGGTGGATCGATCCAATCAGCGGCATCGGCTATGTTCGTTTGTCTGGATTCAACGAAGATTCATTCGATGACTTCATGGACGCGATTCGCCAGATGCGAAAGGAACGCTCGCTGAATGGGCTCATCTTGGATCTACGCGGAAATCCAGGCGGGTTGCTGAAGAGCGCCGTTGGATTTGTGAATCTCTTTGTGCCCGATGGTTCCGTCGTTTCTGTGCAAGACCGAGACGGAAATATGGTGAATAATTTTATGGCCGAGAAGACGCGTTCATCCCTTGAAGGTCTGCCGTTGGTTGTGCTCGTCAATGGCAACAGTGCAAGTGCAAGCGAGATTGTCTCTGGCAGTTTGCAAGCGCACGGCGCCGCAGTTGTTCTGGGAGAGCGAAGTTTCGGTAAGGGAAGTGTTCAGACAGTACAGCCGCTGGCAGATGGTCCAAATGAAGCTGCGGTGAAGGTGACGATTCAGTATTACGTTCTTCCGCCAATCGAAGGCGAAGCGAAGGGTCGGCTTGTTCACCGTCGCGCGTCGAGTAAAGATTGGGGAGTCAATCCTGACTTGGTTGTAAAGATCACTCCGCCGCAAGCGGAAAAAAGCGGCGAAATGCGCTTGGCGCTTGACCGACTTGATGAAGGTGAAGTGAATCAAGTTGGAATGGATTTGAGACCCATCGTCGGCGACTTACTTGCCACGGGAATCGATCCTCAACTGGAAACTGCTGTGATGATTCTGCAAGCTCGTCTTGCAGGAGATTTGGAGAAACGCCACCTTGTGCAGGTGGAAAAAGGCAATTCTTCCAAGCCTGCGCAGCAATAAGTTGATTTCTGTCTCGAGACGGTTGCCGCGAACGCCTCTTTTCCCTATATTCAGGGGCTTGGAGTGAATTTTCTTTATGTCACACGCCAGCCCTTCTCCTATCACATCCCCAATCCAATCAATGCCAACGAGCGCATCATCAAACGCAGACGGTCACGTTCGACCAAAGTCCAATCGCCCGGAAGTTCCGATGGCAATGGCGAAGAATTGGCTGCGCGAAATGATGCTCATTCGCGAGTTCGAATTGCGGTGCATGCAGGCGTATCAAGACAAAAAAATTGGTGGTTTTTGCCATGTCTATATCGGGCAAGAAGCCGTCGCAGTTGGGACGATTGCTGCGACTGAAGCAAGAGATCCCATCGTGACTGCGTATCGGGATCATGGTCATGCGCTCGCGCGTGGAATGGATCCCAAGCATTGCATGGCTGAGATGTATGGACGCATCGGTGGTTGTGCAAAGGGCAAGGGCGGTTCGATGCATATGTTCGACCGCGATAACAATCTCTTTGGCGGTCACGGCATTGTCGGCGCACAAATTCCGCTGGGAGTTGGCTTGGCTTTCGCGACAAAGTACGAAGATGAAGTGATCAATGCGGACAAGAATGGCGGCAAGTCAAATCGAGTGACGCTTGCTTTCTTGGGTGATGGCGCGCTCAATCAAGGCAGCGTTCACGAGGCGATGAATCTCGCGGGTCTCTTTGATTTGCCGGTGATCATCATCTGTGAGAACAATGGATATTCCATGGGTACTTCGATTGTTCGAGGAACCACGATGGGGCACCAAATCAGTGTGAAGTCCGAGGCGTATGGAATGGAAGGCGTCGAGATCGATGGAATGGATGTGATCGAGACATATTGGGCGATGAAAGAACTCGTTGACAAGGTTCGTGCAACATCACGTCCGATCTTTGTCGACATGCGCTGTTATCGTTTCAAGGGTCACTCGATGTCCGATCCGCGCAAGTATCGAACGCGCGAAGAAGAAGAGCGATACGAGCAAGGTGATCCAATTGGCGTGTTGAAGGCGCATCTGGAATTGCGTGGGTTGACCGAGGATGATCACAAAGAAATTCAGCGCGAAGTTCGAGCGACCGTGAAGGCTTCCATGGATTGGGCCGAGAATTCGCCTACTCCGCCGACCAGCGATCTGTACCGCGATGTCTACCGAGAGCGGTGGGGTCCATACACCGGAACGAGCGAGCCAGAAATGCTTGGCGGAGCAGAGATCGAATGCAAATTCAATGCGATCGATACCACGATTGATCGAAAGGCAGACCTTTTATGAGTATCGCAACGATGAGAGAGATCGAGTTTCGCGACGCGGTTCGAGAGGCGATGTCCGAAGAAATGCGGCGTGATATGCGCGTCATGTTGATGGGCGAAGAAGTTGCGCAGTACAACGGTGCATACAAAGTCAGTCGCGGAATGCTTGATGAGTTCGGGCCGCGCAGAGTGATCGATACGCCGATCAGCGAGTCTGGTTTTGCTGGTATGGCAATCGGCGCTGCGATGATGGGACTTCGTCCAATCGTCGAATTTATGTCGTGGTCTTTCAGTTTGGTCGCGGCTGATCCAATTCTCAATAACGCTCCCAAGATGCTCTATATGTCTGGTGGACAATTCGGTTGTCCAATCGTTTTTCGCGGCAACGATGGCGCGGGTGGACAACTTGGTTCGACGCATTCGTGGAGCGTCGAAGGTCTCTTCTCGAATGTCCCTGGCATAAAGATGGTCATCCCATCGAATCCATACGACGCAAAGGGATTGATGAAGACTGCGATTCGCGATGACGATCCGGTTTTCTTTCTCGAGAGCGAACGCTTGCTTTCAATGCGTGGAGAAGTTCCTGAAGAGGAATATCTGATTCCATTCGGTCAGGCGCGGATTGCGCGTGCTGGAACCGATTGCACAATTGTCGCATTTGGCAGAATGGTCAACATCGCCCTCGAGGTCGGCATGGAACTAGAAAAAGAGGGGATTTCTTGTGAAGTATTGGATATGCGAACAATTCGTCCTCTGGATGCTGGTTCCATCATTCGCAGTGTGAAGCGAACGGGAGCGTGCGTTGTTGTCGATCAATCGTGGAGTTTCGGATCGCCAGGATCCGAGGTCGCAGCGCTTGTTCACCGAGAATGCTTCGATGATTTAGACAACTATGTTCACCGTGTGCACTCGGCAGATGTTCCTGCGCCATACGCACACAACCTCGAACAGGAGTATCTTCCGAATGCGCGAAGGATTGCGGAAGCGGTGCGCTCTTGTCTCTATCGTAGTTAGCGCTTCGCGAAGGATGCCAAGTTAAGGATGATCACCATGCCAGTTCAATTGACGATGCCAAGACTCTCTGACACGATGGAAGCTGGGACAATTGTTCGTTGGAATGTCAAAGAAGGTGACACGGTTTCTTCGGGTGATGTGGTCGCAGATGTCGAGACTGACAAAGCCACAATGGAAATGCCAGTCTTTGATGACGGCGTGATCAGCAAGATCATGGTTGAAGCTGGCAGGCAAGTTCCAGTTGGAACTCCAATCGCAATCATCTCTGTCGACGGCGATGATGCTGGTTCGATCGTGGCGGTTGCTGGTGCGCCTGTTGCAGTCGCTGCGAAGTCAGTTCCAATCAACAGTGCGCCAGCGAAAACTGCAGTCGCAGCGCCGAGTGTAAGTGCAAGTGCAAGTGCAAGTTCAAGTGCTTCAGCGCCGAGCGTTCAGTCGGATGCCGTTCGCCAACGAGTTTCGCCACTTGCACGCAGAATGGCCGAAGAAATGGGCATTTCCGTCGCATCGATTGTGGGCAGCGGTCCAAGCGGTCGAGTGGTCAAGCAAGATGTACTCGCTGCGGCAGAACTTCTCAAGTCCGGTGGCGCGCGCTCAGTGGGTCTTGTGCATGTCGCATCTCCGGTGCAGTCAGCAACTGCAGTCGTCCCAATCGGCGCAGGCGCAAGTGAGGTCATGCTGAGCGGAATGCGTCAAGCAATTGCGCGAAGACTTGTCGAAAGCAAATCGACCATTCCTCATTATCAAGTCACGATGCGATTCAATATGGATCCGCTACTCGAGTTGCGAACGATGTTGAATGCACAACTCGAACCTCAGAAAATCAAATTGAGCGTGAACGATTTCATTGTTCGCGCATGTGCTTTGGCGATGGCCGCGCACCCATTCTTCAATGCATCTTGGGCGGGTGATCGGATTATCCTGCACGGCGATGTGAATATCGGCGTTGCGATTTCACTCCCGATGGAACGCGGCGGAGGTTTGGTCGTTGCCGTGTTGAAGCAAGCTCAGCGCAAAGGTTTGCGCGAAATATCTACAGAAACTCGGGCGCTTGCAGAAAAGGCGCGAACTCGCGGACTCGGTCCAGAAGACATGGCGGGCGCGACATTCACGATTTCCAACCTTGGAATGTTTGGTGTCGACAACTTCACTGCGATTATTAATCCACCAAACAGCGCAATTCTTGCTTGCGGTGCAGCAGTCGAGCAACCCGTTGTGCGCAATCACCAATTGGTTGTTGGTCACGAGATGCAAGCGACGCTCAGCCTCGATCACCGTGTGATCGACGGCGCGATGGCGTCTGAGTATCTCCAGTCCGTCAAGCACAACATCGAAAATCCAGCAACGCTGTTGGTTTGACAAATCGGTGGATGAGCGGGGGGTTTCATTCTCTCGCTGCTGGGGGATCAATCGCGAGGCTCACAAACTTTCGCTGCCTCACACGCTCGTTACCAAGTTGACCGCACGCGGCCATCGCCGTTCTGCCCTTGGTTCGTCGACGCTTTGTGAATTGACCATTGGCGATTGCGCGATCGACAAATGCATCAACCGTCGCATCATCGGGCGCAGGCCACGGACTGTTACGGCGAGGGTTGTATGGAATGACATTCAAAGAACAGCGGATTTCCCGCAGGAATTCGCACACAGCGTCGGCGTGTTCCAGCTTGTCGTTCACGCCAGGGATGAGCACATATTCAACGCAGAGCGCACTCGTCGGCCTCTTTGGAAAGTCCGTCATCGCTTTGCGAAGCAGCGCCATCGGCTCTGAACGATTGATCGGCATGATCGAACTTCGAATTTCATCATTGGGTGCATTGAGACTGATCGCAAGGCCAACGCGGCGAAGTCCGTGCTCTTGGATGAACTCGCCGAGTGTACGAATGCCAGCAGTGCGACCAACCGTCGAAACTGTGACGCGAGAACATCCAATCGCGGGTCCGTTCATGTCACAGAAAATTCGAATCGCTTGCAGAACGGCGGCAAGATTGTCCATCGGCTCACCCATTCCCATAAAGACAATGTTGGCGATATCAAATCCGCCAGATGCGGCGCGCGTTTCATCTTCGAATGGGTGGGGCACTCCAAAGCGTGCGACATGCAATTGTTGAACGATCTCTCGCACGGAAAGACTTCGCATCAATCCCATTTGTCCGGTCTCGCAGAATTGGCAACCCATCGCACAACCAACTTGACTGCTGATGCAGAGCGTTCGGCTGAATCGCCCTCCGCGGTGGGGCATCGGAATGATGACACTTTCAGTTTCCAGATCATCGCCAACTGAAAGCAGAAATTTCATCGTGCGCTCATCAACTGTGTGTTGAAGGGTTGCCGGTGGATCCTCCGCCATCCACGAGGTGCGCACACCTAGGCGGTGATACGCGCGGTAGGCCCCGAGCGATTCATGCTTGGATTTTCCAAGCTTGGCAGCAGCGGCAATAAATTCCTGGCTCGTCAGCGCAAGCGGATCGGGTGGCATGTTTGGCATGGCATTCAAGGTCATAACGAAGCGATCATCCTAACTGCTCAACCCTTCTGGAAGTGCCTACACTTGGCTAATGCATCTCAAGCGCGACGGACATGAACACGGACCTCCAATTGTTCATGTGAAATTTGTTTTGGAAGATTCTGCCGGCCTGACGGGCACCGACCGAACGGAGTGGGATTTGATGGGTGGCGAGGGCGAATCTTTGCTCGAAATCGCGATCGATCACGGCATCAATATCGAACATGCCTGTGGTGCGGTCTGCGCGTGCTCGACTTGCCATGTGTATGTCGAGAAGGGGATGGACCAACTGACTGAATCGACAGAAGCGGAAGAAGATCGAGTTGAAGAAGCGCCTGGTATTCAGCGCAATAGTCGCCTTGCGTGCCAATGCGAAATTAAGGGAACAGGTCCCATCGTCGTTCGGGTTCCAGCGTGGAACCGAAATGCGGTGAAGGAAATCCCGCATTGATATGGAGCGCCTGCTGGCGCACAGCCGAAGACCCGCATCGAGTTTAGATAGAGCGCGCCTGCTGGCGCACAGTCAAGAATTGCTACAGCCGAAGACCCGCATCGAGTTTAGATAGAGCGCGCCTGCTGGCGCACAGTCAAGAATTGCTTCAGCCGAAGACCCGCATCGAGTCGCACAGGATTGGAAAGACACGGTCAGTCAAGAATTGCTACAGCCGAAGACGGTTTTCGAGTTGCACAGAAAAAACACACGGTTGAACTTCCAGACATGAGATACCACGCTGCTGCAATTCAAACCGCCTTTGATTGCCCGCGCGACCGCAGCGAGATCGGCGCTCGCGTCGATCGAATGTGCGAGATGGTCGAACAGACCTACGCGGGATACGAGCCATTCTTCGATGTGCGACTTTTCGCGTTTCCTGAGTTTGCGCACGCTGCACCTGTCTATGCCACGGTCGCCGAACTTCGAAAGCACCTCGCGGTTCCCGTACCAAACGAACACATCGACAAGTACCTAAAACTCTGTCAGAAGCTGGGCGTTTTTATCCAGACTGGAACATTCATCGAAGCGCCTTCCGACCGCGATGACGTTGTCTATAACACAACCGTGCTCTGCGGTCCGGGCGGCGTTCGCAGCATTTATCGCAAAGTGAATCCGTGGATCCCGTGGGAAGTGCACGCTTCGCCGCATGATGTTGGTGCTGATCCAGCGACGATGTT
>CAJCCX010000083.1 GCA_903961015.1 uncultured bacterium | reverse complement strand
CTGCTCTTTATATATATGTCAATCGGGAGCGCGGGAATCTTGTATCCCGTGCATCCAAATATTTTTCATCCGGATGCGTGGACGCATGCTCAAATGCGCCAATGGCGTCCATTTGAAATGACCGAGTTCGAATGGTTTCATTGGTGGCCCTTCGATTTGATGATCGGGCTTATAGCGTTGACATTGATCGTCACCACCCTGCGGCGAATTCCGCTGCGCGTGATCAATCTCGGCGTTTGGACGATTCACACAGGAATCATCGTGCTCATCGTCGGTAGTTTTATTTATTTCCATGCAAAGGTTGAAGGGGATGCACCTGTCGCTCGTCGAAAGATTGTTCTCAAGTTGGACGGAGTCGAAGCACCCGTCGAATTGCTTGCGGCGCCAGGGGCAAGCGCATTCATCGGCTCGGGCGCGAATCGAATGACAGTTGAAGTGGGCGAGATAGATCCTGCGTGGACTTTGCGATCGGGCAAAGACCAAGGCGCAATTGCATACAGCGTCAATTTGATCGTGACAGATCCATCGAAACGTTTCATTCGGCAGTTGATCGCCAATCATCCTGAATACACCGAAGACTTGATGTTCACCAACGATCCTGGGCAACCGATGAAGCGCGCTGTCAAAGAATCAGGCAATCCAATCTTGGAACCAAGATTGACGGCAACGCTTGACTATGAAAGCCAAGGATATTTTTATCTTCGCAATGATCTAGCGAAGTCTTGGGCGCTCTATGTGCGGCCACTTGGCGCAACGCAATGGGTGATGCGTCCAATTAATGGCCTTCCGCTTTACAACGATCGAATCAGTTCTCGCAGCGAGGTATTCGAAGTTGGAGGATCGCCACTTGTGCCGATTGATCCGCTCTCGGTGTCAATTCCTGCGACTGCGCCCAATGATCCTTGCCCAGATGTCATATTCACTGCCAACGGATATCTCCGATATGCGCAGACAAAATCGCGTTTGGTTGGTGGCGGATCGAATGCGCCTTTCAATCCAAGTGCGACCATCAATGTCAAGAGCGCAGAAGGAGCGAAGGCGAGTTATCAACTGATCGCACTTGATCCAGAACGTTCGACTGGCGACGAAGGATTGATTCGTATGGTTGCGGTGTCAAGTGAAACAGAATTTGAAAAGTTGTTGCGCCGAGCTGAAGTGAAAATCGTCATACCTGCAGCAGGAGTTGACGTTGTCGAAGCTGTGCGGATTCCTCAGGAAGATGCAAACAATGATGCGGAGAAACCTTTCATTCCGATCGGTGATCCCCAACTTGGTTATGGCTTTCGAGTTCTCGCCGCCCAAGATGACCTACCAGTTGCGGATCGCAAGGCAAGTGTCTTGATTGTTGATATCAAAACACCGACATCGACGATTCGACGTTGGGTTTTCGATGATGCCACCTTGACCAGAGATGTGCCCGCAAACGGTGGAGCGCATGCGGGTCCAATCGCACCTGATCCCGCTGTGCAGTTTGAGTATCGGCCTGGCGGGGGACGCGCGTTGCTGACACTCGCTGCGGGACCAAGTCCAGATCAACTTCGCTTGGTCGCATCATTTGGCGAAAGTGCTGGCAAGTCTCAGCCGGTCACAGTCGATCAGCCAATGACTTTGTCAGCAGGATTAACAGTCGAAGTCTCGTCGTATCAACCGCGTTCAGTCATCGATACGAGGCCAATGATTGTTCCACCTGAGCAGCAAATTCGAGATGCGCGTGAGATGTTTGCTCAGATTCTGTTGAGCATTCCAGGCGGCGAATCGCGCTGGATGGAATTTTCTATGTATGCCTTTGATGACTTTCGATTCGCACTGCGACGGCATCCATTTCATCCGATGCAAGTCAAACTCGCCGATGGGCGCGAAATCGAATTGCTCTTTTCGCGGCAGAGATTGCCGCTCGATACGGAGGTCGCACTGGAAGAGTTTGTCCTGACAAGTCATGAAGGCGGCTATACCGGTCAAGCGGGAACGATTCGTGATTACACCAGCATCCTGCGCTTTCGTGATAGCGATCAGTGGGGAGCCCCAACGCAAGTCAGCGTCAATTCCCCGATTGAGCACAATGGACTTTGGTATTTCCAAGCGCAGTGGGATCCACCAGAGGCACCTTCTTCTCAGAATGATCGTGGATCGCGCGGATTGAATTACACCGTTCTTGGCGTTGGAAACCGCGAAGGAGTGTGGATTCAATTAGCAGGTTGCATCATCGCAGTGCTGGGAATGATCTACGCTTTCTATGTGAAGCCTATTCTTATTCGACGCAGAAGTGAACGCGCTCGTCTCGCCGCCGAAATTCGAATTGGACATTCCAATGAGGTCGTGAGTCGATGAATATGAATTCAAACACACACATGATGTCGAAATTGATCGCAATTTTTCTTGCGTTGACGACATTCTGCATGATCGATGCCAACGCGCAAACTTTTCAACAGCAGGTCGATCTCTCTCCCTTCGATTCTGTGGCGGTGCAGACGGAAGGACGTCTGAAGAGTTTTGGATCATTTGCCCATGGAGAGATGGGATTTGTGAGTGGACCGCGCAAGATCAATGGACAAACACCCGAGTTCACATTTCTGGATATGTTGTTTCGGCCAGAGGCGTACGCAGATGCAGATGTGATTTATGTCAAAGCAGCAATTGTGCGCAAGCCCATCGCTGATGCCCTCGTGAAAGCGGATCCAAGTTTGGCCGCGCGTATGGATGGATTCATCAAGACAGGACTGATTTCAGAGGCGTTGCTGCAACGGTCCGAAGTCGAACCCGTGATGCAGCAAATGCAATCCGATCTCTTGCGTACAGCGAAGGCGATGGACTCCATCCGTGGAGCGCGCACCGTGATGCGTCCAGATTTTCTATTGCGAGAACTGCGAATTGTTCCATCTCCAGGAGGTCAGAAGGATCAGCAGTGGTCATCGATGCGCGACATTATGTTGCTCGCTGCAGATCCTGGTGCATTGAAGGCTGCAGGTGCGACCGCAACTCCACTCGCAGGCATCGACGAAGCGAAGCAGCGTGCATGCGCTGCGGAGTGGAAGTCGTTGGTCGAAGGTTGGACAAATGGAGATGCGATTGTGGTCAACAAGTCATTGGTCAACATTGCAGCGATTCTGCCTTCGATGAACTCAGGCGCATATCCCGATGCAAGTCGTTTGCGTTGGGAATCTTGGTATTTCTCCAACGGAAATCTGGTATGGATTTGGTTGGTGTATGCGGTGAGCGTGGTGCTTCTGTTGATCGGATTGGTCTATCACTGGCGCGGCGCAAGAGTGGCAGGAATCGCGGTATTTATTATCGCTTTCATCCTCCATTCCTGCGCGCTTGGACTGCGTTGGTGGATTTCATCGCGCTGGCCGAACTCGAATATGTTCGAAGCGGTCACGACTTCTGCGTGGTTCGGCGGATGCGCTGCTGTCATTTTGGAAATCTTCATGCGCCGCCGCGCCGCGGCTGGAATGTTTGCACTTGCAAGTGGATTTGCAAGCGCTGTCGCATTGATGGCTGCGCACTTTCTGCCGGTGCAACTGAATGCGCAAATATCCAACATGATGCCAGTCTTGCACGACGTATGGCTGTACATCCATACAAACGTGATCATTTTCTCGTACTGCCTGATCTTTATGGCGGCTGTTTCTGCTGGGATGTATTTGGTGTATCGCGTCTTTGGGGGTAAAGCTGTCTATGCACGCGTGGGCGCGTCATCGGTCGGTGCGATTGTCGGCGGCGGTGTGGGAGGAACGCCTGGCGCAAGCACATTGCGCGGAGAGAAGTTGGGCGAAGTTCTCGACGGCGTCACCATGTTGCTGATGAAACTTTCCTTTGTGCTCTTATGGACAGGCATCGCAATGGGCGCAATTTGGGCGGATCATTCATGGGGAAGGCCGTGGGGGTGGGACCCAAAAGAAGTCTTCGCACTCAACACTTTTGTGGTGTTCGCTATTCTCGTGCACGTGCGATATCGAGCCAAAGATAAGGGACTTTGGACCGCAATTCTAGCGGTGGTTGGAGCTGCAGTGATGCTCTTCAACTGGATTGTGATCAACTTCATCATCACTGGGTTGCATTCGTATGCGTGATGTTGGGGCGTGGTAATGTGTGAAGGATGATTGCTTTGAAATTTCGGTCACCTTGGGTGATCGCATGGATTGCAATGTTCTTGTTTGTTACAGTGGCATTTGGGTTTCGCAAGTCCAATGAATTGATCAGGGGACCGCAGAGCGATAGTTACATGAAGGCCGCGAACCGATATCTATCGGGTGGTGATGTTTATGTTCCTCCAGAACCCATTTCATACTGGCCTTATCCACCAGCGATGTTGTTGACTGTTGCGCCCCTGGCATTTGTTCCGGAATTAGCGGCACGTATTTTGTGGGGAGCATTGTTGGCCACATGTGTGATTGGATCTGGGTACTTGATCACGACGACGCTTCTCGCTGGCGTCGCTGATCAATTGATGCGCAAGCGGATTGCGATTTGCTTGCTTCTAGCCGTTGCGGTCAGCCATCAACACATTCTCTCTCCGCTCACGTATTACAGCCATGATTTTATTCTCGTGCTCTGTCTGGCGATCGGATTTGCAGCGACCGTGAAGCGCAAGGAAATTGTTGCGGGATGCGCATTTGGAATTGGCGCGGCGCTGAAAGTGACGCCAGGATTATTCTTCCCAATCTTGTTGATTCAGCGACGTTGGAAAGCGCTTGTCGCCATGTTCTGCGCTGGAGCAATTCTGACTATTGCGCCCGATGTGATGCGTCCACAAAATGGCGAGACCGTGATGGCTGGGTTTTACAGGATTGCAATGAATTCAGCAGATGTCAGCATTGCTGGGGGCGGTAAATGGCCTGCGTGGAATCCGCTCGCACAGAATCTGTCGGCGACCATTTCAAGATGGACGATGAAGACTCCTCCTGGTGAAGATCGCGAACATTTGACCGACTGGGCAGTTGTTCATCTCGATGACAGAACGCGTTCGCAGGTGACGGTTGTGGCATTTGGAATTGTCCTTGGAATGATTGCCTGGGTTGTGCTTGCGAGTGGATGGAAATTCAATCCCAAACTTTCGCCTTTGACAAGGATGAATGAGATTGGTGCTGTTGCCTGTGGAATGGTATTGCTCGCGCCGCACAGCAGCAACTATCACTTCGCAGTCGTCTACTTTGCGATCGCTTCATGCATCATCGCTGTGATGAAAAAGCGCGATCCGTTTTTGGTCGTGATCTGCATCGCATTGTGTTTGCTTGGGCTGCCATCTGGTCGAGATTTAATCGGGCATTATCCAGTGCAGGTGATGTTGGTCTATGGAAAAATTACGTGTGGTGCGCTCTTTGCACTGGCTGGTTGCGTACGCGTGGCTCAGTTGCAGCGCCGAGAGCGTGCGGCGGCGCTCTCGTTTGCATATTCTGAGTAACGCATGGATCGCCTTGCCATTTTTTTGTGTTCATATCTGAAGGACCTTCACCGAGCGGCGAGGTTGTCCGAGAGCATCAAGCAGCACAACATTGACGAAATCCCTTTTTATATCGCAGTGCCGAGTTCGCACTTGCCCGAATTCAAACGTGTTCTTTCTAATCCAACGATCCGTTGGTTGACTCAAGAAGAAGTCTTTGCCGCGTGTCCGAGCGCACGGACTGCGAAGTACGCAAACATTCCTGGCGGGCAGATGCAGCAAGTTGTTAAGTCAGAAGCATGGCGGCTTGGAATTGCCGAAAACCTATTGGTGATGGATTCGGACTGCAAATTTATTCGCCCATTTCAGTTGAGCGATTTCATTGCGCCAGACGGCAATCCCTATTCTGTGTTATGCGGTACTCAATATGTCCGTGAACTCGCCGAACGAATTCATAAACCGAAGATTTGGACCGATTGGCTTGAAATGAGCGATCGAACGCGGGGGTACTTCGGCAATACGAGCGAGGTGCGATACACTTTTGGAGGTGCTCCATTCATCTGGAGTGCGCGAGTGTGGTCTGATCTCGAAGAAAAACGCCTTGGACCTGCAGGTCAAACGCTGCTCGATCTTGTTCGGCAACTTGGATCGGAGTTGATGATTTATGGCGAAGCGTTGGTTGCCCTGAAGAGTATCCCGATCACATTGCATGATCCATACTTCAAGCTCTATCTCTATGAGAACGATGCTTGGAAAGATCGCAGGGACGGGGTGGATGAGTCCATCCTTTCCAGATCCGTCATGGGCGTTGTGTATCAGTCCAACTGGGAATACTGGATGGATCACCAATCATTTCGTAAGTCACTTCCTTCTCGCGTCGCCAGATCGCTTCGGCGCAATATTGCAAAAATTCGTTGGTACCTTGGGCCATGATTCCACATGTGATGAAGCGAAGGCGATGGCTCATCATTGCTCCTACGTTCAACTGTGACGGGCGTGCCGCGAGTCAGACAATTACAGACAAACTTCCATATCTCGAAGATGCTGGAATAGATATTGAGGTCATCAGTAGCGTGACGGGTGAGCGGCACTCTCGTATCGCTCACCACCAAGTCTGGCCACTCGGTCCGTCGGGAATTCGCTTCGATTACAGGCATGTGACATCCAAGCGGCATGGCCGTGTTTTTCGATACAAACTTCAAACAGTTGCGTTGTCGATATTGCTTGCTCCTGCGATCCTTGTAGAAAGAATTCTGACAGGACTTTCAGGGCATTGGTCATGGACACCCGCAGCAGCGATCAAGGCGTGGTCTTTGAATCGTGCGCAGCCGTTTGATCTTATTTTTTCCAGCGGCGGTCCAGTATCTGCCCACCTTGCTGGTTGGATGGCTCACAAGTTGACGGGGCTTCCGTGGATTGCTGAGGTCCATGATCCAATCGTCAATCGACGGGATCCCAAAGAAAATAAGTTGATTGCACGTTTGAGCCGTGAACGATGGATCGAGCGAGTACTTGAAAAGTTGGTCTGTGATGACGCACAGGTTGCTTGGTGGTTTACTGATGCGGCCGTCGCGGCTGCTCGCGGCCGAAATCCGCAGCTTGGTGATCGTGGTTTGAGCGTGCTTCCAGGCGCGAAGCAACCTGAAGTGACTGTGAGCCATCAATACTGTGATGTCTTGCGGATCGGACACTTTGGAGTGCTCTCTGACTCAAGATCTCTCGCCGAGTTCTTCGAAGGCTTGTACATCTGGATCAATCGAAACCAAAGCGCGCGATCTGTAGTTCAATTGCACGTGTTCGGGACTGGTCTGGATCCTCGTGCGAAGCAAGTCGCTGAAGTGCGGAATTTGTGGGACATGATCGTGTGTCATGGACGATTGGAGCGCGATCCAGTTACTGGTGAGTCTGGTCGGACTCAAGTAACACGAAAGATGCAGGAGTGTGACGCTCTACTTCTCTTGCATGGGAATGTTCCGTGGTGCGCTGAATACATCCCCTCAAAAATCTACGAGTACATCTGGGCTCGGAGACCGATTCTGGCGCTGACGCATCAGAATTCACAGCTCGACGAACTGGTCACGCGTTATGGGGGCGTGATCGCGAACAGTTTGGACGCGAATAGTGTTGCTGCGGCGATGGACCTTGTGTGGAGTAAGTGGAAGAGTCAAAGTCTCGAACCCAGTTCAGTTGCGCCAGTGCGGGTCGATTCCGCGGTGACGAAGATTATGAATCGGGTTGATTGCGCGCCGCAAAGTTCAGATTCATACAGAGTCGCTT